>SRXB01000365.1 GCA_009724975.1 bacterium
CATCTGCGTTACGGTCTGGCTAGTTATCTCCTTGCCGCATCCGGTGCAGTGCGGGGTTCCGGCGCGGGCGTAAAGGACGCGCAGGTAGTCGTAGATTTCAGTAACGGTGCCGACGGTGGAGCGAGGGTTCTTGCTGGTGGTCTTCTGCTCGATGGAAATGGCGGGGCTCAGCCCCTCGATGGAGTCCACGTCGGGCTTGTCCATCTGTTCGAGGAACTGGCGGGCGTAGGCCGAAAGCGATTCGACGTAGCGGCGCTGGCCCTCGGCGTAAAGGGTATCGAAGGCGAGGCTCGACTTCCCCGAGCCCGAAAGGCCGGTTATCACGGTAATCTTCCCCCTCGGTATCGAGAGGGAGATGTTTTTTAGGTTGTGCTCGCGGGCGCCGCGAATCTCTATGGAATCGAAAGACATCAGCTGTCGAAAATCTCTTTCCCCGCGATTAGTAGGTTCTTTACGTCGACCCCAAGCCGCGCCTCCGCGTAGATGCGCAAAAGCGGCTCGGTGCCCGAGGCGCGTATGAGTAGCCACGAGCCGTCCTCGCGCACAAGCTTTACCCCGTCGAGCCTGTCGATGGAGGATACCGAAAGGCCCGCGAGGGTTTTAAGCTCGTCAAGACGGGCGATTTTCTCGCGCACCCTCTCCATCTCCTCCGGCAGGAAATGCACGTCCTTGCGGTCGTAGGTGAAGTGGCCCGTCTCGTCGAAGACCCGCTGGAGGGCGGCTCTTGGGCCAAGGCCGGTGACGGCGCGTATCTCGGCCATCAAAAGGGCGTTGAAAAGGCCGTCGCGCTCCGGAATGTGGCAACTAAGGCCGATGGCCCCGCTCTCCTCCCCCGCCATGAAAAAGCCGCTGCCGCTTTCAAGATAGGGGCTCATGTGCTTGAAGCCTATTGGGGTTGTGACAACGGGGAAGGAATAAAGCTCGCCCAGCCTGTCTATGAGGCAGGTGGCCGATACGGCCTTCGCCACGCCCCCGGGAGCCTTTTTCACCGCCTTCATGTACCAGGCGAAGATCGCCAATATCCTCTGTGGCGAGAAAAAATGGCCGCGCTCGTCGGAGGCGGAGAGCCTGTCGGCGTCGCCATCGTTCGCCACGCCGAAATCCGCGCCGCTTCTCGCGACCTCCTCCATAAGCCCCCAGATTCTGTTTTTCGTGGGCTCCGGCGCGACGCCGCCGAAGAGAGGATCGTGGGAGGAGCGAAGCTCGGAGACCTCGCAACCAGCCTCCTCGAAGAGCTTAGCCGTCCACCCCGCTCCCGAACCGTGCATCGAGTCTATAACCACTTTAAGGCGGGCCTTTCTGATCGCCTCTACGTCGATTATCGAAAAGACCGACTTGGTGTAGCCCTCTCGCGGCGAGATGGGGGTGATAAGCGGATGGCCCGCCTTTTCGCAGGGGATTGAAGCGCCGTCTACGTAAAGGGTCTCGGCCAGCTTCTCTACCCGCCTGTTGAGCGAATCCTCGGCGGGTCCTCCGTGGGGGCCCTTTATCTTGAAGCCGTTCCACTGGGGCGGGTTGTGGGAGGCGGTTATCATTATCCCCGCCGCGAGCCCCTCGTTTTTCACCGCCCAGGAGAGGACGGGGGTGGGAATAGGCTCGGGGCAGAGGCGCACCCTTATGCCGCGAGCCGCCAGCGTTCCAGCGGCCTCGGCGGCGTACTCGTCGGAGAGAAAGCGCCGGTCGTACCCTATCGCGACCCCTTTTCGGGCGGTTTTATCTTCCTCAAGGCAGTGGGCGAGCGCCGCAGTCGCCCTGCGGACTCCTTCGAAGCAAAAATCGCGCGAAATCCTGCCTCGCCACCCTTCAGTGCCGAATTTTATCGCCATCAGCGTTTGTCCTTGACGTTAGAGGCCATTTTAGCGGCGAGCCGTATAGCTTCGGCCATCGAGCCCGGGTCCGCGATTCCCCTGTGGGCTATCTCGAAGGCGGTGCCGTGGTCCGGGCTCGTGCGTATTATCGGAAGACCAAGGGTGACGTTGACGCCGTCGTTGAAGTGCA
>SRXB01000069.1 GCA_009724975.1 bacterium
GGCCACGCGGCGCGCACCTTTTGCTTCCATTTCGTCAGGTGGGTGGCGGCGCGGTGGTTCTCGGCGCTGATGCGGCCCTTGAACTTGATGGCGGGCTTGTAATACTGCTCCACGTACTGGCTCACCATGCGGTCGGTGTTGAAGACGGGAACCAGCGTCGACATGGCGACCTTCATCTTCTTTACCCAGCGGGTGGGGACCTCCTCCTCGACCCTGTCGTAGAAGAGCGGCACTATGTCCTGCTCAAGAACCTCGTAAATGTCGAAGCTGTCGAGCTGGTCCTGCGCCTCGTAATCGTGCTGGTCCTCGCCGTTGCCTATCGCCCACCCCACCTCGTTGGTGTAGGCCTCGTCCCACCAGCCGTCCAGCACCGAAAGGTGGAGCCCTCCGTTGGGGATTACCTTCATGCCGCTGGTGCCGCAAGCCTCAAGGGGGCGGCGCGGGTTGTTGAGCCAGACATCCACACCCTGCACGAGGTAGCGGGCGATGTTGATGTCGTAATCCTCCACGAAGACGACTTTGTCGCGAAATTCCTTCTGGCGGCAGAATTTTATTATCTGTTGGATGAATTTCTTGCCCTCGTCGTCGGCGGGATGGGCCTTTCCGGCGAAGACTATCTGCACCGGCCTGTTTTTGTCGTTCAAAATGCGTGAAAGGCGCTCGATATCCCTGAAAATGAGGGTCGCGCGCTTGTAGGTGGCGAAACGGCGGGCGAAACCAATGGTGAGGGCCTCGGGGTCTAGCACCTGCTCTCCCGAAAGTATCTCGCTTTGGGAACAGCCGCGACGGGCCAGCTGTTTTGGCAGGGTACGGCGCACAAAGCCTATCAGCCGCTGCTTAAGCCTCTCCTTGGCACGCCAGAGCTCGTTGTCGGGTATGTCGTAAATGCGCTCCCACACCTTGCTGCTGGAAGTCTCGTTCATCCACTGGGGGCCGAGATAGCGATAGTAGAGGCGGGCCATCTCGTCGGAGAGCCAGGTGCGCACGTGGATGCCGTTGGTGACGTGCCCTATGGGGACCTCGTCCGCCGGAGTGCCGCGCCAGACGTCGGCCCACATCCTGCGCGAGACCTCGCCGTGGAGACGTGAGACGCCGTTGCGGTAAATGCTGGTCTTTATCGCCAGCACCGCCATGGAGAGGTCTTTTATCTCCTTGGGGTCGGCAACGGAATCACCAACGCCGAGGCGAAGCACCTCCTCAAGGGCTATCCCCATCTCCGAAAGCTCGCGCCCCAGGTGCGAACGCAAAAGCTCGGGCGTGAAGTGGTCTATCCCCGCCTGCACCGGCGTGTGGGTGGTGAAGATGTTTCCGGCGCGGATTACCTCTATCGCCTCCTCGAAATTCAGGCCGTAATCGCGCATCGCCATCGAGGCGCGCTCGATCGCCAAAAAGGCGGAGTGCCCCTCGTTCATGTGAAAAATACAGGGGCCGAGGCCGATTTTAGTCAAAAAGCGCACGCCGCCCACCCCAAGCACTATCTCTTGCTGGAGGCGTATCGAAGCGCCGGGCGCGTAAAGCCGCGAGGTTATTTCGCGCACCTCGTCGGGGTTGTCGTCAAAATTCACGTCCAGAAGATAGAGCGGAACCCTCCCGACCTTCGCTTCCCAGGCCCTCACCTTTACCAGGTGGTCGCCTATCCTCACGTCCACCGTCACCGGCGAGCCGTCCTCGCCGCGCACGAGGGTGACGGCCATGTTGTGAAAATCGTTTTCTAGGTAGACCTCCTTTTGCCAGCCGTCGTAGGAGAGATACTGGTGATAGTGGCCCTGTCTGTACAAAAGACCCACCGCCACCAGGGGCAAGCCAAGGTCCGAGGCGCTCTTAACGTGGTCGCCGGCAAGCGCGCCAAGGCCGCCGGAATAAATTGGCAGGCATTCGTGGATGGCGTACTCCATGGAGAAATAAGCAAGACAGCTGCCATGCAGCGGGCACTCCGACCCCTTCTGGCTCGGGCAATTTTGCAGATACTCCAAAAGCGCGCCGTGAACCCTCTTCATGTGCGCCAAAAAGGCCAGGTCCTCGGAAAGCTCCATAAGCCTTTGCTGGCTAACCTTCCCAAGCATAAGAATCGGGTTGTGGCTAGACTTTGACCACATGTCGTGATCAATGCGCCGGAAAAGATCCACCGCCTCCGGATTCCACGTCCACCAGAGGTTGAACATAATCTCCCTAAGGGGCGAAAGCGCCTCGGGAACCTTGGGGACCACGCTGAAATGGTGAACTTTCATATTCATTCTCCGCTGTCGCGCGGCCCCTCTTTTTCCAAAACCAGGGCCGTCCGGCTTGGCAGGTAAATTCTCGCAAGGTGAAACATCTCATTTTTGCTGACGTGCGGGAAGGTGAAATATCTTGCGCCCTCGTGGACGCGGCCAAAACCCCCGAACTTTCTCGAATCCGAATCCAGCGACAGGGAATAACTGCCGGGCGGCAACGACACCGGATAATCGGTGTAAGAGGAGGTCGGGTGAAAATTGAAAACCCAGAAAAGCCCGCCCCGCTCCACCACCGCGACCTTCTCCTCCTCGAATATCGAAACCACCCTCGCCTCTTTTAAAAGGGCAGAGCCCCGTTCACGAAAAACCTTTAGCATCGCGCCGTCGAAATCCCCCAAAAAGCGGTAGCGTAGCCCTGGCGCGTCGCGAAGCCCCCAAAGCCTTCGGGCGTGGTGGTAAGACCAGCCATTCCCCTCCCTCGGAAAATCAATCCACTCGGGGTGGCCGAACTCGTTGCCCATGAAAGTCATGTAGCCGCCAGCCGAGAGCGCGAGGGTCAAAAGCCGCATCATCTTGTGCAGCGCCACGGCGCGCTCCACGGCCATGCTTTCGCTCCCCTCGTGCATCGAATCATACATCCGTTCGTCGGCGAGGGTGAAGATCATCGACTTTCCGCCCACCAGAGCCTGATCGTGGCTCTCCACATAGGCTACGGTCCGCTCCTCCGCCCGCCTTTGCGTAAGCTCGCCGACAAGGCCACCGATATTCCAGTCAAAGTCGCTCTTTATGTCGGCGTATTTGAACCATATGTCGGGAACACCCATCGCCAGGCGGTAATCGAAACCCGCGCCAAACTCCCCGAGGGAAGCGCAAAGGCCCGGGGCTCCGCTCACATCCTCGGCGATAGTAATCGCCTCGGGGTTGACCTTGTGGACGAGGGCATTGGCAAGGGCGAGGTAGGCCCACGCCTCCTCGTCGAAGTGGCCGCCGAAATAATCGTCGTAAGAGGTGAAGCTCCTGCCGAGGCCGTGGTGATCGTAAAGCATGCTGGTTACGCCGTCGAAGCGAAAGCCGTCGACCCGGAACTCTGTGAGCCAGTAACGCAGGTTTGAGAGGAGAAACTTCAGAACGCCGCGCTTGCCGTAATCGAAAAGGCGCGAATCCCAGAGGGGATGATAACCCCTGGGGCCAGAATGGAAATAAAGGCTATCGCTCCCGTCCTGACGAGAAAGCCCCTCCTCCTCATTCTTGACGCAGTGGGAGTGGACTATGTCGATAACGACCCTGAGGCCGAGGCCGTGGGCGCGGTCGATAAGGGCTTTTAGCTCCTCCGGCGTGCCGAAGCGGGAAGAGGGGGCGAAAAAGCTGGAGACGTGGTAGCCGAAAGAACCGTAATAGGGGTGCTCGGCAACCGCCATCAGCTCAACGGTGTCGTAGCCGCCGTCGGCAATGCGCTGCAAAACGTGGCCGCTAAAGTCTGCGTAGGTGTGGACGCGCTCGCCCTCGCCCGCCATTCCCACGTGGGCCTCGTAGATGACCGGGTACCTTGAGCGCGGCGGGCTTTCAAAGCGCCACTGGTAGCCATCCTCCTCCCAGACCTGCGCCGAGAATATCTTGGTGGCCCCGTCCTGCACCACTCGCCTCGCGCAGGCGGGAATCCGCAGCCCCTGTCCGCCTTCCCAGTGGACGGAGAGCTTGTAGTGCTGACCGTGGAGGATGGAACGGGCGGGGAATTCGCCTAAAAATTCGCCATCGGCGTTTTTCGTCAACCTGAATTGCCCGCTCTCGCGCCACTCGGAAAAATCGCCCACCAAAAAGACCTCGGTCGCGTGCGGCGCCCACTCGCAAAAGCGCCAGCTCTCGCCATCGCGGTGAAGGCCGTACCTTTGGTGAGCGTCGGCGAACCCGCAAAGGTCCCCGAGCGATTCCAAAAGGCGGGCGACCTTTTCATGACGCCTTTTAAGGCCATCCAGATGGGGTAAAAGATATGGATCGACCCAGGCGGGGGCTTTATTCTTCATCGGCGCTAACCCTTGCCCAGATCCATGGACAAAAGCGGCCTCTCAAGCATCTTCTCGTAAACCTTTATGTACTCGGCGGCGGTGGCCTGGTGGCAAAAAGTCTTCTTGCCCTCCTCCATAACCCTCTTAATCTCGGCAGCCTTTACCTCTTCTGGCAGGCGGAAGAAATCAAGGGCCCTTTCCATCCCCCACCAAAGGCCGCCTGAATCGTAGGTTTTAAAGGGGAAACCGTTTCCCGACGATTTTTCGGGATCCATCATAAAAACGGTATCTTTCAGCCCACCCGTCTCGCGGGCGATGGGCAGGGAGCCGTAAATGGCCCCTATCATCTGGGGGAGGCCGCAGGGCTCGAAGAGCGAGGGCATCATGACGAAATCGGAGGCCCCGAAGGCCAGCCGGTGGAGATTTTCATCGAAATCCCTCAGGGCCACCCTCTTTTGCAGCCCCCTTGACCGTATTATCTCGCCGAACTCGTGCGAAAGCGGCCCCCTCGCCACAATCGCCACCTGAAGGCATTCACTCCGATGCGCCTTGACAGCCGCCTCCAGAATCTCGGCTAAAAGCTGGCACCCCTTCTGTATGGGGTCAAGGCGCGAAGGCCAGAAAAAGAGCGGGGCTTTAGGGTTAACCTCAAGGCCGGTCTGCTTTTGGAAATGCTCTTTGTTCTTCCGCTTTCCCTCGGCGTGGCTCCTGGCGTCGTAGCGGGCCCTGAGGGCCCTGTCGGTCAAGGGATCGTAGGTTGAATCGGGCGCATTCAATATCCCCGTCGCGCAACCGGCCCTGAATTTGTTGGCCAGCTCATGCCTTATGTGCGGAAGGATGAAATCGTGCTGCCCCTCGACTATTTCGGCTAGGAATGAAGGGCTTACGGTATTTATGAAATGTGAGGCGAAGATGCCGCTGGTCAAAAAATCCACCGGCACGTTCTCGCGGGTGGCCTCGTAGGTTGAGGGGGGGCGGGTGTAGTAGAGGTTCATCCAGAAGCCGGCCGCGTCAATGCCGAAATCCTCTATGCGGGAAAGCTCCAGAAGCTGGGTGTGGATATTGTGGACGGTAAAGAGGCTTGGTATGCCCAGCCTTCTGGCGTAAGCCGGAATGAGCCCCGTCATCCAGTCATTGCAGTGAATGAGGTCGGGCTGGACGCGGGGGATGATGTTGTTTATCACCTCGCGCTGGAAGGCGAGGGAGAGCTTTGGGTTTTCAGACTCGTAATTGCCGTAGACCGCGTCGCGGTAATAAAAAATGCGGTCCTCGGCGAGGTGTATGCGGTCGTGGGGTAGCTTGCGCTGGTAGATGCGAAGCTCTTCACTTATGAGATTGGTTATGTCGATGGAAAAAAGCTGGCGATAATGGGGCATCGCCACGTGCACGTCGGCCCCCATCTCGAAAAGGGCCGAGACGAGCGAGGCCGAGACGTCGGCAAGGCCGCCGGCCTTAGCGCTTAGGCGGTTTGCGATGTTTCCCATGCCGTTGGGCAGATAGGTTATCTCCGGCGTGATTATGAGAATGCGCGGTTGCCGGGCATTCCTCTTCCCGCCGCGCCTGGGGGCCTTTAACATGGCGGTCAAACGTTAAGCACGCTGTTCAGGGTACCCATGCCGTTTGAGGTCCACTCTGCGCAACCCGTATCCATGCACCATACGCCGTTGACCACGAATTTATACTCGTGTCTGCCCTGCGGAAGGAACATTGAGCGCTTGAAGTTTCCGGTGTCGTCGGAGTCTTCAAGCCTGCAGGCGGTGGCGTCCCAGTTGTTGAAGGTTCCCGCGACGCAGACCTCGTCACCGGGATTGGCCTTAAGGAAAAATATCACTCTCTTTTTGCCCGTGTTTGCGGTGGCCATCTTGAGCGCTCTCCTTTTGGAAAGGTTCAATACACATCAATTAAACTTTACCCCCGCTTTTAAGCAAGCGCAAAACGCGGGCGCCCTCCGCCGCCCCCCAAAGCTGTGCCGGACACCCCTTTTGCGCGTGGGGGGCGTCGCCGTCGAGAATCTCCGGCAAATGGCCGACGCACCCCAGCTCCAGAAGCGGAGCGAGCGAATTGAGGATGGAAAGGGCCTCGCGCCGCCCCGACTCACCCCTTACCAGGTAAAGGGCCTCGCAATAGGCAGGCAGGAGGTGTACCCACGCGGTGCCGTTGTGGTAGGCGGGTTTTCTGGAAAAATCCTCCGGCCCCTCGTACCTCCCGCGATACGGTTTACGCGGGTCGCCCAAAAGCTGTCCATCCCTGATGACCGAAAGCCCGTATTCAACGGGGCGGTCGGCAAGGCTCCTCATGGCTCCGGGCACCAGAAGCTCGCTGCAAGCGGCGACAACTCCCGCCGCAATCCTCGCCTCCCTAACAGCGCCCATCGTAACGGCCAAAAGCTGGTTGGGCCTCAAATGGTCGTCCGGCGAAGCCTCGAAGGCGCCTTGTCCGCGCCGCGCGTGAAGGCAATCGCTCAAAAAACCCCCGTCCGGCAGATAAAAAAGCCTCCCGAAGGATTCAGAAGCCCTTGCCGAGAGCTCTCCCCAGCGCGAATCCCCCGTCCAGCTGCCAAGAGAGGCCAGAGTGCGCATCCACAGGGCCTGAATCTCGACCGGATACCCCTCTCGGGGAGTCGCGGCGGGAAAGTTGGTATCCATCCACGTGAAATGCGAGGGGCTAAAAACGAGGCCGCTTTCGGGATCGACAGAAATGCCGTTGGAGGTCCCCTTTAGGTAATTTTCGGCGATGCTTTCAATGACCTTCAAAAGCTCTCTGCCACCGCAATCCGTTTTCAGGAACCCGCCCCCCTCTTTCTCGGCAAGGTCGAAGGCGGCCACCGCTAGCCAGAGTGGCGCGTCCGAGGTGTCGCGGTTGGATGAATCCGCGCCGCGCAACATGTTTGGAAGAGCGCCCCCCCTCTCCATCGAGGCGAAAGCGGTGATGACTTCGCGTGCTTCCTTCATCATGCCGGTCGCGACAAGCCCCCTGGCGGAGATGAGCGAATCCCTGCCCCAGTCGAGAAACCAGGGAAAACCGGCCAAAAGGGCGGTCTTGCCCTCGCGGTCGGCGAAAAAGGCCTCGGCGGAATCCGAAAGGGCCTCCCCAAGAGGAATTTCTCGCGAAAAATCTTCCTTGGCCCCGAAGACCTCATCCGCGAACTCGGGTTCGCCACAGAAAAGAGCCTTTGCGTAACCGCTCACGACATCGCCGCCCCCCAAGTCGACCCTGAAATACCCGGGGCTGAAGATGTCGGAGCGCGATTCAAGGCCTCGCCCCTCTTCGAAGGGGTGGGGAACGTTATATATCCACTCCGGCTCATGAATGAACCTTGCGCCGCCGAAACGCATTTTAAGCTGGTGGGAATCATCCGGCGAAAAGGAAAACCCGTCCCCGAAACCGGAAATCGCCGCGGGCCAGGCGGTTTCCCTCCCCTGCCAGGCCTTAGTCACCCCATGGCACATACGCGAATCTATGTCCGGCCTAATGATGAGGGTAACGGCCTCGCCGGCCTCAAGCTCCTCCTCTATCACCCCTACGGAACGCGAAAAAGAGAGCGCCACGGCGTTTTGACCGCCGTAAAGACGCAGACGCGCCTCTATTCTCGCGTATTTGCCCATGCCGCAAGGAGCCTCGAAAAACCATCCGGCATGGCAATTGTCGTCGGCGAGAAAGCCGGTCATGCACTCAGCCGAAAGCTCGCGGGAATATCCCCTGTAAACAATCCAGCACCGCAACCTGCGAAGGAAAATCCACCTGTCCGACGGGTTCGCCGGATCGGGGTTGGCGCTCAAAAGTGCGTCGTAAACGCTTTGAAGCCCCCCCCAGGCCGCCCTCGCCAAGGCCATCGCCCCACGCCGGTTTGAAAGAAGCGCCGACCCCTGGGCGAACCCTTCCGTCGAATGGAGATGGAGCCTCACATTGGGCTCGCCGGAGGAGAGGAATTCGGCCCTTGCCTTAAAGCGGCTGGTCCTCTCCGAAAATACCGTCAGGGTGATATCGGCGGCGAAGGGCTTCTCTCCGGCGGAGCAAAGGGGCGGCAAGAGGGCGAAAAAAGACCCGCCGCCGCGTACGGCCCTCTGGCGGCGCAAGACAGCGCCTGAACGTGAGATTTCGACCTCGAAATCCTCTTTCGCCTCAAAAAGGAGGGCGTGTCCCTCCGCCACGGGAAGAACGCGCCTCGTGTCCGCCGGAAATTTCCAGCGCGTGACCGGGGGCAATGGGGAACCGTATATTTCACCAAGAGCCGGATAGGGGTCTTCCTTCAGGAGTGCCGCCATCTTCGCCAGCGCGCAATCATCGAGGCGGTCGGCAAGGCCCCATCCCGGAAGGACTCGAAGAAGCGCCGCCTTAAGCCGCCTCTCGTCCACAAGTTTTTTGACGTCGCTCTCCCAGCCGCGCATATTCGCCGTCAAAAGAGCCGAGCCTCCCGGGTCAAGCTCAATCGAGCAAAGCCTTCCATCAGCCCCGACATTA
>SRXB01000070.1 GCA_009724975.1 bacterium
AGGCGAGAGCTTTGTTGCAGGGCCGGTTTCTTGCCCACTTCTTTTAAAAGAAGTGGGGCCGGGTGAAGGGGCGGCCAGCCCCTTCAAATATAAAAGCGTCGCAGACGCACATAAGATTTAAGTGCGGGGCGCGCCAAGCCCCGCAAACATAAATCATTTACCTTGTAATCGTTGGGTATCGCTTCGCTCAACCCAACCTACACGATTCCCCATTCCCTCAAAACCAACCAATCCAAGACAACCTCAAAATATCCCACCCCACTTTATTCAAATAAAAAAGGGAGCGGCAAAACCGCTCCCTCTTAAATGTTTTCAGTAAGACCTTAAATTACAGCGCGGCCTGCACGCTGAAGGCGTGGATAATCTTCTCGCGGTCGCGGTCATCTTCCGGCACCTGGAAAGCGTAGCCGAAGACGAGGCCGTCGGCGTTGGTCCAGCCGATTCCGGCGCTGTAAAAGCGTTCCTCGCTGAGCCCCTCGTACATGTAGCCCGCCCTGAAAGCGAAGCCCGAGCCGCGCGGCGACCACTCAAGGCCTATGTGAAGGTCCTGGCCATCCTCGATGGCGCGGTCGAGGTTTCGCACGAAGTCCGCCGAGAGCATCCAGACCGAGGAGAGGTTGTAGGAGACGCCAAGGGCCGCCCTGGGCTCAAGGAAATCGAGCTTGGAGGCGAAAAGGTCCTGCCCCGTGACGGCGAAGCGAAGGCCGCCCGGGCGCTCGGCCAGAATGCCGATGTCGCCGACCACCGCCGATTCCCAGCTGGCGGAGGATGCGTCCCTGCCGTGTATGTAGCGAAGGGAGGCGCCGAAGAAGTTGGTTTTGCCCCCCGCGAGGGATACCGAAATATCTTCTATCTGGTCGGCGGAGGCCCTGCGGGAGTATTGAATCGCACCGGCGAAGGCGGAGGTCTGGTTGTCCACCAGGGTAACCTGCAAGGCGTCGAAGCCGTCGCCGCTGCGGTCCTGCCCCTCGTAGCTCACCCCGCCGAAGAACCCCCTTATGGGGCAGAGGGCCGCCGGATTGACCCTTGCGGCCATCACCGAGGCGGGTATGGCCCTTATCGCGCCGCCAAGGGCCAGCGAGCGGGCGTTGAACTGCTCGGCGTAGGATTGGCCCGCCGCCGCGAGGGAGGGAATGGCCAATGCGAGAAGACCGTATAAAAAAAGTTTGCTCTGCTTGGACATGTTGTTATAATCCCGTATTCTTTTTTAATGGGGTAGTCACATGATACACCCCGCACGGATTTAATGCCACTGTGTAAATAGTCGCCGAGCCGAGTGAAATTATGCAAAAGAAGCAGCTAGAAGAATTCAGGGAACTACTCAACCAGCGCCTTGCCGAATTGCAGGACGAAGCGCAGACCACGGTCACCGACCTGATCGAGGGGGACGAAAACTTCCCCGATCCAACCGACCGCGCCACCGCCGAGTCCGACCGCAACTTCATGCTTCGCATCCGCGACCGCGAGCGAAAGCTCATCATGAAGATACGCGAGGCCATAGGCCGCATAGACGACGGCTCTTTCGGCTACTGCGAGCACTGCGGCGAGCCGATTGGGGTCAAGAGGCTTCGCGCGCGCCCTGTCACCACCCTTTGCATCGACTGCAAAACCGAGATGGAGAGCATCGAAAAGAGTGGAAGCTGAAAATACCGCCCCAGCGGCGGTGAAACAGGCCCATTCCGGCAAAAATCACCCAATGCGCCGCCGCCTGATGACGGCGGCGCTTTTGTTTTCCCTCGCCTTCGTACTGGCTTTCGTTCCGTTTTTGCTCGATATCATAGAAAAAGCGAAAAAAGCCGCGCCGACCGGCCCCGCCAAATTCGCCGCCTCCCTCGCGGGTAAACCCTGCGTCCTTGAAATAACCGCGCCAAAGGCCCACCGGCTAACAATAGAAGGGGAAGCCCCGCTGACCGACCCCGGCCCCGGCGCTGGCGGGGGCAACCAGGCGCTCTGGCGTCTTTTGGATTTTTATTCCAAGGCAAAGGTGGCCGATTACCCGGCCTTGCTGGCGCAATCCGGTGTAGACGTCGAAAAAAGAGGGCTCATCCGCCTCGACCCCATGGCCGAAAAGGTGGCGGTGGTGGTGGGCGCCAACGGCGAAACCGAGCCTAAACTTCCGCAAGTGGCCTTCGAGCGCGACACCTGGCGCATCAGGCTGGTTGTAATGGGCGACGGCTCGCGGGCCGAGGTGCTGGAATACGCCGAAAAAGGGTGGCCTCGTAAAATCTCCTCCAATCTGGGCGAAATCACCCTCTCGGCCCCCTCCGAGCCCGCCAAAAGCCAGCGAAAGCCCTGAGGGCGGCGCATGGAGAGGTACGCACGCGTCGCGGTTGACCTTCCACTTCGCGAAACCTTCCACTATTCAATCCCCGAAAGGCTTTCGGCCACCGCCCTTGAAGGTTTTCGGTGCGAAGTCCCCTTCGGCGGGCGAAATGTTTCGGGCTACATCGTCGCGGTGGAGGATTCCCTTCCACCCGAGGTCAAAAAAGTAAAACCCTTAGCCGAAATACTCGATCCTGAACCGATAATCGGCGAAAACCTCCTCAAGCTGGCGCGCTGGGCCTCCTCCTACTACCACCACCCCCTCGGCGAAACGATTTCAACCTTCATCCCTCCCAAAAAAAGGGCTCAAACGAGGCCCCGCTACGCGCTTTGCGAACCACTGCCCGAGGGATTGGGCGAAAAGGCTTCGTCGCTTGCCCGCAAGATAGCGTCGCAAAGGGGGGAGATCGCCGCGCCGCCGCAAAAGGGAGCCGAGCGGGAGGGATTCGAGGAGCTTTTGAAAAAGGGGGGGCTCAAAAAATTCTGGACCGTGGAGCCGCCCTCCGCCGCAAGGGGGGAGAAGTGGCTTCTAAAGACCGCCCAGGCTCCCGACCCAGCAACGCTTGGAGCGAAACAGGCGCGGCTGGCCGAGCTTTTGGACCTACTCTCCCAGGGACCGGTGGCGCAAAGCTCCTGCGGCGTCGGCGCGGCAACGATAAAGCGCGCCGTGGAGAAGGGGTGGGCCGAGAGGGTGGAGATACTGCCCTCGACTGACGCGGCTTCGAGCCTCGGCTACGGCGAGGGCGGGAAACTTCTCCTCAACGAGGCCCAAAGCGATGCCCTTGCCGCCATAAAAGGCGCGATGGAGGAGGAGAAGTTTAAAACCTTCCTCCTTTTGGGGATAACCGGCAGCGGAAAGACCGAAGTTTACCTGCGGGCGGTCGACCATGCCCTTAAAATGGGCAGGACGGCGCTGGTGCTGGTCCCCGAAATCTCCCTTACCCCCCAGCTCATCGGGCGTTTCGCCAAAAGGGTTGGCGGCAGCCTCGCCGTTTTGCACAGCGGCCTTTCGGAGCGCCAGCGGGCCCTCCAGTGGGAGCTTATACGCTCCGGCAGTGCCAAGGTGGTGGTGGGAACCCGCTCGGCGGTCTTCGCGCCCCTCGAAAAGATAGGGCTGATAGTCGTCGACGAGGAGCACGACCCCAGCTTCAAGCAGGCGGAGGGACTTCGCTACAACGCAAAGCATCTGGCCATGGTGCGCGGGCGCGATTCCTCCGCCGCGGTAGTGCTCGGCTCCGCCACGCCGGAGGTGGAGAGCTACCAGAGCGCCATTGAGGGCAGAATAACCCTTTTGAAGCTCCCCGCCCGCGCCACCGGCGCGACCCTCCCGAAAATTGAGATAATCGACCTTCGCGCCGAGGAAAAGAGCCTCGGCAGGCAGGTGCTAATCTCCGGAAAACTCAAAAAAGCGGTGGACGCGGCCCTCAAAAGGGGCGAGCAGGCCCTTTTCTTCATAAACCGCCGGGGCTTCTCCTCCTCCCTCTACTGCCCCGAGTGCGAGGAGGCGGTGAGGTGCAGGGAATGCTCGGTGCCGATGACCCTCCACCGGCGCGGCAGGGGCGGCGCGCTCCTCTGCCACTACTGCGGAAAGTCCCAGAGGGCGCCGGAAATCTGCCCGAACTGCTCCATGTCCGAACTTTTGCGCCTTGGCGCGGGAACCCAGCGGATAGAGGAGGAGATAGCCGCCCTCTGGCCCGAGGCGCGGGTGGCCCGCCTCGACCGCGATTCCGCCGGTGAGAGCGGCGGCCTTGAGATTCTTCGGGGCTTCGCCGAACGGCGCTACGATATAATGGTGGGAACCCAGATGGTCGCCAAGGGCCACCACTTCCCCTACCTCACGGTGGTGGGCGTCCTCGGGGCCGACGAGGCCCTGCACTTCGCCGATTTTCGCGCCGCCGAGAGGGTTTACCAGACCCTTACCCAGGTGGCGGGGCGCGCCGGGCGCGACAAGAGGGGAGGGGAGGTCTTCATCCAGACCCGCAACCCCCACCATCCGGCGTTGCGGGCGGTTTTGGGGGGAAGTTACGAGAGCTTCGCCGAAAGCGAGCTTTCCATGAGGAGCTTCGCCGGTTTTTCGCCCTTTTCGCGCCACGTCCTCCTTCGCTTCGTGGGGGAAGAGGAGGAAAAGGTCTCCGCCGCCGCGACGATGGCCGCCGACTGGCTGAAAAAGCGCGGCAAGGAGGGGGGGACGCAGGTTTTGGGGCCAGCTCCGGCCCCAGTCGCCCGCGTCAGGGGCAAGTGGCGCTACAACATCCTCCTCAAGGGGGGAGAGAAGGGCGCGGCGGGGCTGCAGGACCTTTTGCGCGGCTTTTTCGCCGCCAGGGGCCTTGCCAACCCTTCGGGAGTGGCTCTTCAGCTCGACGTAGATCCGGTTAGGACTATTTAGCCTCCTGCAAGACGGGTTTTTCTCCCTCTCGCCCACTTTTATCTCTTTACCTCCTCCTTCGCCTTGCAATTTGTCCTCGCATGGTAATATGGTATGCCGCCGTGGCAGGTTCGCGAACTTGCGAAAGGGGGGAGGATGGACAGGGGGGATATTATCGCCGCGCTGGCGCTTTGGGGAGTGGAGCGCGTCGGCGACAGGGGCTTTAAGCTTCTGGTGGACAGCTTCGGCGGGCCAGCCGAGGCTCTTTTGGCTTCACCGGCGGCTGTCGCTTCCATTTGCGGCTTCAGAAGCGCTCCTGAAAATTTCGCCTCGGCTCGAAACGTTGCGCGGGCCGAAAAGATTTTGGACGAGGCGCAAAAAAAAGGGTTTTCGGTCGCCCGCTACGGCGGCCAGGGTTACCCCGAGCGCCTTTTGACCCTTTACGACCCGCCAGCCCTGCTTTTTTGGGAGGGCGACATATCCCTGCCAGCCCTTTGCGTGGCTATCGTGGGGAGCAGGCGGGCAACCCCGCACGGCCTTTCGCTGGCCAAAAGAATCGCCGCCGATCTCGCCGGAGCGGGCGTTGCGGTTATAAGCGGCATGGCCGAGGGTATTGACGCCGCCGCCCACGAGGGAGCCCTTGCCGGAGGCGGAAAGACGGCGGCGGTTTTGGGTTGCGGCCCCGACATCTGTTACCCGCGTTCCAACGAGGGGCTGAAAAGGCGGATAGTGGAGGCGGGCGGCGCGGTTTTGAGCGAGCACCCGCCCTCCACCGAGCCTATAAGCGCCCACTTCCCGAAGCGCAACCGCGTTATAAGCGGCCTCGCCGAGGGGGTGCTGGTGGTGGAGGCCGCGGTTAAGAGCGGCTCGCTTATTACCGCGAGACTGGCCCTTGAACAGGGCAAAGAGGTCTTCGCGACCCCCGGGCTGGCCGGTTCCCCCCACGCAAAGGGGGTTAACGGGCTCATAAAGAGCGGTGCGGCCCTGGTAGAGAGCGCGGAGGACATCCTGGCGGAATTCGGGGTGGCCTTCGAACGAAAAAATATTGAAGAGAAGCCCGCTCCAAGGATTTCAAAGGAAGCGTCGGCTGTTTTGGGTGCGCTTTTCGACGCGCCGGACGATTCGGACGCCATAGCGGCGCGCTCGGGCCTCTCTTCCGGCGCGGTTTCGGCGGCCCTGATGGAGCTTTCCCTCTTGGGGCTCGCGGAGCAGTGGCCCGGCAACAGGTTCAGCAAGCGGAACAATTGAAGGAATAAAATAGTATGGGAAAATCTCTCCTGATAGTCGAAAGCCCGGCCAAGGCCAGGACAATAAAGCGCTATCTGGGCAAGGATTTTGACGTGGAGGCCTCGGTCGGCCACGTAAAGGACCTGCCTAAGTCCACCCTGGGGGTGGATATAGAAAACGGCTTTATGCCCGATTACGGGGTAATCCGCGGCAAGGGCAAGGTCATCGCCACCCTGAAGAAAGCCGCCGAAACCGCCGACGCCATCTACCTCGCGCCCGACCCCGACCGCGAGGGCGAGGCGATAGCCTGGCACATAGCCCAGGAGATAGCCCCCAAAAAGGGCGGCGCGCCGATGATGCGCGTCATGATTCACGAGATAACGAAAAAGGGTGTCGAATACGCCATCCAAAACCCCCTCAAGCTCAACGAGGACCGCTACAACGCCCAGCAGGCTCGAAGGATACTCGACCGGCTGGTGGGCTACCAGATAAGCCCGATTCTCTGGCGCAAGGTCAAGCGCGGCCTTTCGGCTGGGAGGGTGCAGTCGGTGGCCCTTAGGCTGGTGGTCGAGCGCGAGGCCGAGATACGCGCCTTCAAGCCCGAGGAATACTGGAATCTCAAGGCGTGGATGGACGGGGGGATTCCACCGACCTTTCTCACCCGCCTTGTTAAAATCGACGGCAAAAAGGCGAAGATGTCGGATGGAGCCGCCGCAAGCGCGGCAAAGGAGGAGCTTTCCAAAGAGAAGTTCCGCCTCGTCTCCATCGAGAAAAAGAGCCAGAAGCGCTTTCCCTCGCCTCCTTTCATAACCTCCACCCTCCAGCGCGAGGCCTCGCTGAAACTTCGCTTCACCACCAAAAAGACGATGATGGTGGCGCAAAGACTTTATGAGGGCGTTGACGTCGAGGGCCAGCCGGTCGGCCTCATAACTTACATGAGAACCGACTCCACCCGCCTTTCCGGCGGCGCGGTCGAGGCCTGCCGCGAGTTCATAGCCTCGGCCTACGGCTCCGCCAGCGTGCCGGAGAAGCCCAACATCTACCAGGCCAAGAAAAACGCGCAGGACGCCCACGAGGCGGTCCGCCCCACCTCCATGGAATACCCGCCCGAGAAGGTGAAGAGGTATCTGGACAAGGACCAGTACCTTCTTTACAAGCTCATTTGGGACCGCTTCGTCGCCTGCCAGATGAAGCCCGCCCTTTTCGACCGCACCATCTTCGATATCGAGGCTGGCCGCTATCTTCTTCGCGCCGTGGGTTCGATACTTCGCTTCAAGGGGTTCATGGCCCTTTACGTGGAGGACACCGAGGCCGTCGCCGGAGAGGAGAACGAGGAAGAGGAGGGGCTTTTGCCCGACCTGAAGGAAGGGCAGGAACTCAAGCTGGAAAAACTTGAGACCACCCAGCACTTCACCCAGCCCCCGCCGCGCTTTTCCGAGGCCTCGCTGGTTAAGGAGCTTGAGGAAAAGGGGATTGGCCGCCCGTCCACCTACGCCTCCATCCTCTCCACCATCCGCGACAAGGGTTACGTTGACGTTGAGGAGCGTCGCTTTAAACCCACCGACCTTGGCGAGATAGTCTGCGAGCTTCTGGTCAAGAGCTTCCCAAAGGTCTTCGACGTGGGGTTCACCGCCGGAATGGAGGAGAACCTTGACAACGTGGAGGCTGGCAAGCGCGACTGGAAGGAGCTTTTAAAGGAGTTTTACGGCCCCTTCGCCGATTCCCTGGCCGCCGCCGAGGGGTCGATGGAGAATGTGCGCGCCCGCGCCGAGCTTACGGAGATAGATTGCGACCGCTGTGCCTCGAAGATGGCGGTCAAGTGGGGCAAGAACGGCTTTTTCCTCGCCTGCTCCAATTATCCCGCCTGCAAGAACGCAAAGGGCTTCTCAAGAAAGGCCGACGGCACCATTGAGATCTCCGAGGGGGAGAAACTTGGGGAAGATTGCCCCGAGTGCGGCTCCAACCTCCTTGTGCGCACCGGAAGGAGGGGCCGCTTCATCGCCTGCACCGATTATCCCAAGTGCAAATACACCCGCCCCGTCGGGACGGGCGTTCCCTGTCCGGGCGACGGGCAAAACCCATGCGCGGGCGAGCTTGTGGAAAAGCAGTCCAAGACCGGACGGGTCTTTTACGCCTGCAACCAGTGGCCAAAGTGCAACTACGCCCTTTGGGACCGGCCCATTCCCCGCGAATGCCCCGATTGCAAGAGCCCCTTCCTCATCGAGAAGGTCAGCCAGAAGGGCACGATGATCCGCTGCCCGAAGAAGGGTTGCGGCTACAAGGAAAACCAGGAATAAAAGATTTTTGGCGAAATAAAAGGGCGGCTCCCTAGCGGAGGCCGCCCTTTTTCGTTTTTATGCGCGGTCAGTAGCCGATGAAGTAGTGGATGCCGCCCGCGGCGATCTCGTTGAGGGTCGAAAAGGCGTCCGAGTACCCGGACGAGGAGGTGGTGGGAAGCCCTATTTCGTCGAAGGTGTACTGGAATGGCCCCGTGCAGAGGGTGGAATCGCCGCCCGGCGGGTTGTAATAGGTGGTGGAGCCGTCGAAGAAGTCCATGTACTGGGTGGTGAATGCGTCGTCCCAGCACTCGTTCACCTGATTGGTTGAAAGGAGGTCGCCGCCGCTTATGGCGACTTCCGCCCTGCCGTCGGCCTGGTTCAGGAAGGCGAGGCGTATGTCCAGAGTCTCGGGAGTT
>SRXB01000071.1 GCA_009724975.1 bacterium
ACGCTGAAGGTCCCGACGATCAGGGCGAAGGTGCCGTAGCGGACCTTTACCGCCGAGGTGGGATACCACTCGATGGAGGTCAGGAACTCGCCCAGCTTGAATTTTCCGCCGAAGAGAATCGGCGCGGCTTCGCGGAAGATGAAGAAGAATATGGCGACGACGAAGATTATCGCGCTTATGCCGCAGAGCTTTATGAAAAGCTCCATCGCTCTTTCCAGGAATAGGGAAAGTGGGGTGCGCGAGGCCCGCTTTCTTTGGGGGCTCTTAACGGCGGGAGAATTTTCCTGCGTCATTTGTCCCCCGAAAGCGGCTTTGTGGGCACGAAGCCGTTTTCCTTCAAAATTGCCTGTCCCGCGTTGCTTAAAAGCCAGTCTATGTAATTTTTCACCGCGCCTTCGGGCTGGCCGAGGGTGCAGACGAGCAGTGAGCGCGAGATGGGGTAGCTTTTGTCGAGGGTGGTTTCCTGGGTGGGTTCCACCGGAGGTTTTCCCGCCGCCGGTATTACCTTGAGCATCTTTACCCCCCTGGTCGTGTAGCCCATTCCGCTGTAGCCGATTGCGCTGGGGGTGTTGGAGACCAGCTCGACGACCTCCTTTGAGCCGTTCAGATCGCATGAGCCGAGTTTGAAATCGACGTTTTTCAGGACTTTGCCCCTAAGGAATTCGTAGGTGCCGGAGCTAGATTGCCTGCTCACGCGGATTATATTGTCGTATTTGGGCGGCATGGTTACGCCCAGATCGGACCATTTGGTTATGGAGCCGCCCTCTTTGTAGATTTCGGCTATCTGTTCCATGGATATGGTTTCAAGCGGGTTGTCTTTGTTGATGTATATCGCCAGGGCGTCGTAGCCCACTATCGTTTCCACCGGCTCTTTCCCCGTGCTGGCCAGAGCGTCTTCAATCTCTTTTTTCTTGAGATTGCGCGAGGAGTTGGCGATGTCGACCGCCCCTTTCGACAGCGCGGCTATTCCCACGCCGGAGCCGCCGCCGGAAACCTCTATTTCGATTTCCGGCGAAGCCTTCTTGTAGGCCTCCGCCCACGCCTGGGCTATGTTAACCATCGTGTCGGAGCCTTTGTTCTGGATAACGGTCTTTGCCGACTCCCCTTTTTTGCCGCTGCAGCCGCAAATGAGGGCAAGCGCCGCCGCCGCCGTGAAAAAGGCCAGGATTTTTCGCATCAGCCGTTGACCTTTGTCCCCAAGATAGCCTCTACGAGGTCGTGGATGTGCGTTTCAAAGTATTTGAAGGCGCAATCAAAGGCTTTTTTCACTTCGGCCTCGTTGCCCTGGCATCCGCAGGGGTCGGTGCCGCTCCAGTCGAGAAAAACCACTTTCCTGGGAAGTCGCGGGAAGGCTCGCTGCACTTCGGGGTCGAGGCCGACGATGACCTGGTAGTGGTCAAGGTAGGGAACCTGCAAAATGCCTTTGGGTGCGGAGCGGGAGATGTCGTAGCCCTTTTCGCGCATGAAGTTGATCGCAGAGTTGTCGAGGGCGGTCGGGTCGAGCCCCGCGCTTGAAAAGATGAAAAGAGGCTGGTTGAGGCCGTTTGCGATCGCCTCGGCCATGACGCTCCGGCAGGCGTTGTGGCGGTCTACGAAGAGGACGCGGAAGATGTCGCTGCCCTCGTGTTTAGCGTATTCGCCGGTGCACATGTAAATTATTTCCATGCAGATGTTTCTGCACCTGTCGGTGACGCGTTCCATTCTTCTGGCGATGGTGGTGAGGGGACGCAGGACGTCGAAGGGTATCTTGCCTTCCTTGTAAAGGTCTACAAGGTCGGTGTTGAGGCGCGATTTGAGGGCGTCGACCGTCTGCTCCACGGCCATGGTGCGGCGGGCGAGGTCGACGTTTTCCGTCAGGTATGCCTCTATGGCATCTCCGAACATCTTTATCGACATGTCGGAGATCTCCTTGAACCTCTCCCGCGAGACGACATCGGGCAGTTCGCCGATTTTTAGCGCCTGCCGCGAGATGTTTTCGGAGTAATCGCCTATCTGCTCCATCTCCTGGTTCATTTTGATGGTGCTGTAGGCGAAGCGCAGCTTGCCAGCAACGGGCTGTTGCCGGACGAGGAATTCAAGGCAGAGCCGGTCAAGCTCCTTTTCCTTTTCGTCGATAAGGTCGTCGCGCAGGATAACGGCGTAGGCTATCTGCCGGTTGGCGTCCAAAAGCGCGGTCATGGCGTTTCGAAGGGACGTTTCAATAAGGTCCCTCATCTCGCACACTTTTGCGTGGATTCTGTCTATGTCCCGCTGAAGGGACTGCTCAAGATGCGTCGGCATTTCGCCCGCTCCTCGCCGCTTCTTACTGGGCGGCTGGCATAAGTGCAATTTCGCGGAATTTTAACACGCCTTCTACCATTTAGCTAAGAGATTGGGCAACTGGATAGTTTCGGGTTCTTGGCGCGAGGAATTTCTTCGGGGGGGGAGGCGAATTTGTTTTTGAAACGTCACTTGGAATGCGGGCAAAAAAATAGGGGCCCGTAGGCCCCTGAGGGAGGAGTTGCGTATACCGCAATTTGAATATAGCAACCCCTACCACAAGGGTCAAGAAAAAAATAAAACGATGTTTAAAAATTCTTTATGCGTGTTTTTAGCCGTGAGCGATTGTGAAAAAACTACGGTGCGCGAAATACAAACCGCGTTCCGCCTGCACAAACCAAAAAACGTAAAATCAGGAGATAATTATCTGGTTTATCGGGGTGTTGTGAAAAAGGTGGTGGCACATGGAGTCGAAGACGCGCTGGGTTATGTCGCTTACTTTGGGCCTGCCCGAGAGGATGAAGTCGCACTCCTCTTCTTTGGACAGTTTTGCCATCGCGTCGGTCGCTTTTCCTTCTTCTATCAAAAGACGCGCTTCCACGCCCGCGTTCGTCAGTTCCGCGGCGTAGCCCGCCAATAGAGCCTCGGCGTTTTTGCGGGCCTTCTCAAGGGTCTTCTCCCGCTCTTCGTCCCCCATCAGATCGACGCCAAGCTCGACATGATCGATTACGTGCACCAGCGAGGCCTCAAGGGCTCCAGTGGTTCCCATCCGGCAAAGGAACTTTACCGCCCGTTCGGATATTGGGGAGTAATCGAGTGCGCATAAAAAACGTATCCTGCCGGATCTCCTCGGGGGCGGAGCGCCGTTTTTGATTACCATTATCGGTTTTTTGACTATGCGAATCAGTTCGCTGGGAATGGAGCCGACCAGCACCTCCCAAAGGTCGCCGTGGACTTTGGCCCCGAGAACGAGGAGGTCGAAATTGTCGGAGACCCTTGAAATAATATCCTCCGGTCGCCCCTCTACCGCGACCATTTTCGCGGCGATGCCGTATTTTTTCAGTTCGTCAAAGGCTTCAGAGAGAACCGAGGCGGAAAGAGCCCGCTCTTTTTCCATGAATGGCCCGGAAAAGATATCGGGTACCATGAGAAAGCGAAACCATTCGGGATAGAGCGCGTGGATAATCGTTACGTCGGCGTCGACCGCGCCCGCGAAAATGCCAGCGGCCTGTACGCCGTTTTTGGATTCCGCGGAATCGCTTACCGGAAGGAGAATTCTTGCGGGCATCGGAAAACTCCGGCTGAAAGGAATTCATCTCCATTTCAAGTAAGCCCCGGTTTTCGGCCCAGTCAAGTGGCGGCAGGAAAAAAGCCTTTAGCGACTAGGTATTTCTCTTATCTAGAATTCTTCTGGCTTTCACCTCTATCGGCGAGAATTCGTCGACGTCGGCGAGTTCGGCTACAACGCCTATCCCCAGCTTCTCCTCGATGCGTTTTTTGAAGAGCTCCATCTCGCGGGCGGCGTTTTCCCCGGAAAGGCCAAGGCGGGTTGTTATGCTGTCCACCCCCTTGTCGCGCTCTATGATTATGCGGTACTCGGGAAGCCGCCCCAGGGTGTCTAGAAGAACCTCCTCTATCTGGGAGGGAAAGACCTTTATGCCGCGCATCACCACTATGTCGTCGTTGCGGCCAAGTACCGGAGTCATGCGAACGCCGGTGCGCCCGCAGGGGCATTGGCCCGGCATGAAGCGGGTGAGGTCGCCGGTGCGGTAGCGGATCATGGGGAAGGCTTCCTTAGTTAGCGTGGTGACCACCAGCTCGCCAAGTTCGCCCGCCGGAACGGGTTTAAGAGTCACGGGGTCAACTATCTCGGCGAGAAAATGGTCTTCATTGAAGTGCAGGCCGTTTTTCTCAAGGCACTCGAAAGCCACGCCGGGGCCTATTATCTCCGAGAGGCCGTAGTTGTCGGTGGCCGTTATCCCAAGTCCCGCCTCAAGCTCCTTGCGGACGCGCTCGCTCCACGGTTCGGCGCCGAAAAGCCCCCATTTGAGCGAAAGGCTGGCCAGGGGAATGTCGCTTTGCTTTATGTAGTCGAGTATCTGCAGGGCTAGCGAGGGGGTGCAAAGGAGGGCGGTGGACTTGAAATCCTTCATTATCTTTATCTGGAGGGGAACTTTCGCGTGAGCGGTGGGTATGACCGAGGCCCCCAGCCGCTCGGCCCCGTAGGTAAGGCCGAAGCCGCCGGTGAAGAGGCCGTAGGAGAAGGCCACCTGCACCACATCGTCCTTGGTGACGCCGCCCGCCACAAGAACGCGGGCGGTAAGGTTGCTCCAGGTTTTGATGTCGTTTCGGGAATAGCCGACCGCCACGAAAGAGCCGGTGGTTCCGGAGGAGGCGTGTATGCGCACCACGTCGCGCAGCGGGGTGGCGAAATGGCCGTAGGGGTAGTTTTCCCGAAGGTCTTCCTTGGTGGTGAAGGGAACTTTCGATAAGTCGGCGAGGGTCTTTATGTCGGAGGGCTCGATGCTCAGGGCGTCGAAGTTTTTCCTGTAAAAGGGGACATGGGCGTAGACCCGGTTGAGCGTTGCCTGAAGGCGCTCAAGCTGGAGGTCAACCAGTTCCTCTTTGTCGAGGCATTCCTTTTCGGGTTCCCAGTACATATTTCCCTCCTTTAATCCCTGTTTTCGCCGCCAAGGTAGGCGCGCTGGACATCGCGGTTCACCAGAAGGTCCGCCGCGCTCCCCTCAAGGACGACTTTTCCGGTTTCAAGGACATAGCCGCGATCGGCAATCCTAAGCGCGGCCTTCGCGTTTTGCTCGACCAGCAAAATGGTCAGCCCTTTTTCCCTGCGAAGCATCTCTATATGCTCGAAAATCTCTCTTATGATCTTCGGGGCCAGCCCCATCGAGGGTTCGTCAAGGATGAGAACCTTCGGTCCCCCCAGAAGCGCCCTGCCGATGGCTAACATCTGCTGTTCGCCGCCCGAAAGGGTACCCGCGACCTGTTTCCGGCGCTCGGCGAGGCGGGGGAAGAGCGTGAAGACCTCATCCACCTCGCGCCTGATGGAGGCGGCGCGCCTGAGGGTGAAGCGCGAGTAGGAGCCCAAGAGGAGGTTGTCCTCAACGCTCATGGGCTTGAAGATGCGCCTGCCTTCCGGAACGTGGGCGATTCCCAGCTTTACTATGAGGTCGGGCCGCGCGCGGGCGATCGATTTTCCTTCAAGAAGTATATCTCCGCCCTTTGGCCTGATAAGGCCCGAAATCGCGGAAAGCAGAGTTGTTTTACCTGCGCCGTTCGCTCCGATTAAGGCGACTATCTCCTGCGAGGCCACATGGAGGGAGGTGGTGCGAAGGGCGTGCACCATCCCGTAGTAAACATCGAGGTTCTTTACCCTAAGCACGTTATTCCTCGCCCAGGTAAGCGGCTATGACGTGTGGGTTTTTCTGGATTTCGGCAGGGGTCCCCTCCGCTATCACCTCGCCGAAGTTCAAAACCAGCACGCGGTCGGAAACTTTCATCACCAGCTCCATGTCGTGCTCGACCATCACCACCGTAGTGCCCCATTCAACTATTTTGCGCACCAGATTTCCCAGCGAGGCGGTTTCCTTCATGTTAAGCCCCGCCGCGGGCTCGTCCAGGAGGAGGGCTTTGGGTTCGCAGGCGAGGGCGCGGGCAATTTCAAGAAGGCGAAGCGAGCCGTAGGGCAGGGCTCCGGCCATCAGGTTCATCTTGTCGGCGAGGCCGACGAACTCGATCAGACTCTCGGCCTTTTGCGCCAGCTCTTTTTCGCGGGCAAAATAGCGCGGAGTGCGAAGTATCGAATCGAAAACGCCGTAGTGGCCGTGCATGTGAAGGCCCGCTAGGACGTTTTCCTTTACGGTCATGTTCTGGAATATCTCAAGGTGCTGGAAGGTGCGCACTATTCCGGCCCGGGCGACCTCGTGGGGCGGCAGGCCGGATATGTTCTTTCCCTCAAGGGCTATTTCGCCGGTCTGGGCCTTGTAAAAGCCGGTGATAACGTTGAAGAGCGAGGTTTTTCCGGCGCCGTTGGGTCCTATGACGGCCTGCAGGTCGCCTTTTTTGACGGAAAAGCTCACGTCGGAGAGGGCGGTCAAACCTCCGAAGGCAAGGGTTATTCCCTTTGCGGTGAAGAAGTTGTCGGCGGCGGTCATTTTCTAGCCCCTCCGCCATTTTTCCCGAAAACAAGGCCGTAAAGAGATCCCGCCAGCTTCGCAAGCCTATGCAGGGCCTCGGCAAGTCCGCCCGGAAGGAAGATCATGCAAAGGACCAGTATCGCGCCGTAAATAATTATGTCGTAGTTCTCCACCGCCCGCAAAAATTCGGGGAGGGCGGTAAGAAAGAGGGCCCCGAAGATAGAGCCCCAAAGGCTCGCCATTCCGCCGAGGACCACCATCGTCACCAGAAGCACCGAAAAAGAGAAGCCGAAGCTCCCAGGCGAGACGAAGGTTATGTAGTGGGCATAGAGGACCCCTGCAATCGCCGCGAAAACAGCGGAGAGGACGAAGACGAAGAGCTTGTAGCCCGCGACGTTTATTCCCAGCACCGAAGCTCCCGCCTCGCTGGTGTGGATTGCGCGAAGAGCCCTGCCCTGCCTTGAGTGCATGATGTTTTGGGAGATTACGAAGACTGCGAAGACCGTTGCCCAAATCAGGTAGTAAAATTCGATATCCCTTGTGGGGGTGAAGCCGAAAAGCGCGAATTTGGGAATACCGGTGAAACCCGAGGGTCCGCCCGTAATCGCCGTGGCCTCGTTGAGGATTATGTAGATTATTATGCCGAAGCCCAAGGTCCCCATGGCAAGGTAGTGGCCCTTGAGCTTAAGGGTGGGTTTTCCGATTACGTAGGCTATTATGCCCACCAGAAATATCGCGGCCGCCGCTCCGGCGGCAACGGGCCAGCCGTGCGTCGCCGTAAGGATGCCCGAGGTGTAGGCCGCGAGGCCGAAAAAGGCGGCATGGCCGAGGGATATCTGCCCCGCGTAGCCCAAAAGGAGGTTGAGTCCTATTGCGAGGATTGTATTGAGACCCCCGACAATCAAAACCGTCAGGTAGTATTCGTTCGGCAAAAGGGAGGGCGTCGCCAGAATGGAACCCAGCAGGGCGGCCAGCCCCCAGAGCCTTCTGTTTTTGAAAACTCCCTCCATTTAGACCCTCTCGCCGGTTTTCTTGCCGAAAAGCCCCGAGGGGCGCACGAAGAGAAGGCCAAGGAGGATTACAAAGGCAATCGCGTCCTTGTAGCCGGAAGACAAAAGCCCCGCGCCCAGAGATTCTATTATTCCGAGAATCATTCCGCCCGCCACAGCTCCGAAGGGATTTCCCAGCCCGCCCAGGATGCATCCCGCAAACCCCTTGAGGCCAAGAAGCACGCCCACGTCGTAGGAGGTAAGGGTTATGGGGGCCAGAATAACGCCGGCCAGGGAGCCTGAAAGGGCGGAAAAGGCGAAGGAAAGCGTAACCATGGTGCCAACGTTAATTCCCATCAGCGAGGCGGCCTTGGGGTCGTACGAGCAGGCGAGCATCGCCTTGCCGATAATGCTCCACTCGAAGAAGGCCTTCATCGCAAGAAGGACGCAGACCGCGGTGCCAACCACCCAGAGGTTTTGGGGAAGTATCGCGGCATCGTAGAGAATCAGGGGGGTGCCGCCGGTGAAGGGGGGCAGCGAGAAGGTGTCTTTGCCGAAAAGGAGCATCGCCCCTCCCCTAAGGAGGATGGAGATGCCTATGGTTATTATAACTAGGGTTATGGGGGAGCGGTGGCGCACCGGCTGGATGGTGAGGCGGTCAATCAGGACCCCCAGCGCGGTGACGATGGCGACGGCGGCCAATACCGCTAGGGGCAAAGGCAAACCCCACCATTGCATGGCGAAAACCGCCAGCATGCCGCCCAGCATGACGAACTCGCCCTGGGCGAAATTGATTATTTCCGTTGTATTGTAGATAACGGTGAAGCCCAGTCCGGCCAAGCCGTACGTGGACCCCACCGTTATTCCGGAAATCAGGTATTGAAGTAGTTGTCCGCCTGTCAAAACTTCCTGGCTCTTTTTATTTGATCATCTGCCAATCACCGTTCGTGATTTTTACCATGACAAAGGCCTCATCAGTCAAGCCGTTATGATCATCGGCGGAAAGATTAAATTCTCCGGCGGTCCCGAATATGTTTTTTGCTTTCTCAAGACCGTCCCTGATGGCGGCTGGTTCGGCGGAGCCGGAGATCTTGACGGCCTCCGCGATAAGGAGTACCGCGTCCCAGACATGGCCGCCGAAGGTGGAGACCTCTTGCTTGAAATTCTTCTCGTAGCTGGTTTTGTAGGTGTTAAGGAC
>SRXB01000366.1 GCA_009724975.1 bacterium
GCCGTCCGGCGCGACCACCTTCTTGCCGACCGAGTGGGAGGGGTCTATGCAGACCGGCAGGCGCGTGAGCCTTTTGACCACCGGCACGTGGGCGAAATCCACGAGGTTGCGGTGGGGGTCGCCTAGGTTGGTCTTCATGCCGCGAAGGCAAAAGATTATGTTGGGGTTCCCGTTGCTTGCTATGTATTCGCAGGCGTTGAGCGATTCCTCAAGGGTGATGCCCATGCCGCGCTTGAAGAGCACCGGGTATTCGGTCTGCTTGCCCACGTGCTTTAAAAGCTCGAAATTCTGGGCGTTTCTCGTGCCTATCTGGATTATCACCCCCGTCGGGTTTCCGGCGGCGGCCAGCGCCTCGTGAATCTCGCCTATTTGAGACTCGTGGGTTACCTCCATCGCAATGGCCTTTATGTCGTACTTGCCCGCAAGCTCGAAGACGTAGGGCAGGCAATCCTTGCCGTGGCCCTGGAACTCGTAGGGCGAGGTGCGCGGCTTGTAGGCCCCCATGCGCGTGGTGTTGAGCCCCACATTCTTGAGGGCCTTCATCATCAGCTCAACGTGCTCCTTTGTATCTACCGCGCAAAGGCCCGCGAAGACATGGAAGGAATCCTGGTGGAACTTGAGCCCGTTGTACTCGAACCCCACCGCGTCCACCTGGCCGTCGTGGCTGCCGATCATCCGGTACTTGGAGCTTACCCTAACCACCTTTTGCACGAAGGGAAGCTCCTCGAAGGGCTGGGTAGGGACCTGCAGGGTCGGCCCGAAGACGTAGACCTCGCCTATCGACTGCATCGCCCCCTTCACGTTGTGGATGCTGAGCTTAAGGTCGGGGTAGCGGGCGGCGACCCCCTCAAGCTGCCTTAGTTCCTGCGAGTCTTTCTTGATCTCGCCTTTGAGGACGATAATCATGCGGTTTCTCCTTCGCCCTTTGGGGCAAATAAAAAAGGCCGGGGGCTTTTCGCCCACGGCCTTTTGGTCTCACAAGGTTTTTAGCCCTTAGCTTAAACCCCTGCCGGCTGGGCGAACTTCGCAAGGAAGCCCCAAAAATAAAAAAAGCCGGTAAAGTAAAAGCGGTTGGCGTTCATTTTTCTTAAATTCCCTCTTTGTCGGGGAAATATATACCCAAAACCCCTTCTTGGCAATAGCCTACCCCCTGGGAAGGGAGGCGCGGCCCTTGCCCACCATCTCCCTGGCGAATTCCGCCGGCCCCACCGCCTTTATCCGCCGTATGCACTTCCCCCTGTCGGAATTATGGAAAAAGCCGAAGAGCCTTGAGAAGAAGTTGTTGAATTTAGGGCATTTCTCAGCCTCGTCGTAGCTCTGGCAATCGGCGCAGGAACCGTAGCCCTTCTCTTGCACGCAACTTCTCACCTTGCACCAGGTGGCCTTCTCGTTCTCGGCGCAACCCGGGCATTCGGAGGAGATTTTCTTGCGGCACGCCGAGCAGACGAGGCCGCAGGCGGCCACCTCGTACCTGGGGTCTTTTTTCGCGCCGCCGGAGAGTATCTGCGCGACGTCCTCAAGGGCCGCCTCGCCGAAAAGCTCCTCAAGGCGCAGGCGCAGACGCATGGCGTGGGCCGAGGTGGCGCCGTCGAGCTCTTCGCAGACGGAAGGCTGCCCCTGGGGGGATTGAGACTCCAGCAGCGAGAAGGCCTTGCCCTCGGTAAGGGAGGTTTCCAGCGCGTAAGCGGTGCGATAGGCCTCGTAAAGGTCCATGTCGCCCCTTATCGCCTTGGCCATTAGCTCCTCGACGCGCTCGATGGCCCTCTTCACCGCCTCGGCGTTTACCTTCGTATCTTCCTTTATGCGCACCTTTCCAGCCCTGGCGGATTCCAGAAGGGTCATCACCCATTGGTGGTGCTGCTCCTCCTCGTCTGCCAGGCCGTCCCACAGGGACCTCTCCTCGGCAAAGCGCTCGGCGAAGACGCGGTAAAGGCGTGAAACGGCAAGCTCCATGTGACCGAGCTGCTCAATGGTCTTCA
>SRXB01000367.1 GCA_009724975.1 bacterium
CGCGGGAGAGAAAAAAGTGCCAGCCGTCCTCCACGTCATACTCGTCCAGCCGCAGATTCCGCCCAACACCGGCAACATAGCCCGTCTTTGCGGCGCCACCGGCAGCGTGCTTCACCTGGTGCGCCCGCTTGGCTTTTCCACCGACGAAAAGAGCCTGCGCAGGGCGGGGCTGGATTACTGGAGCGAGGTGGAGGTCCTTTATCACGACTCCTTCGCCGAGGCGCTGGCCTCTTCGGGCGCGGGTCCTCTCATACTGTTCTCCGCCCGGGCGAAAACGCCTTACACGGAAGCGCCCTACGCCGACGGGGCGCGCCTGGTCTTCGGCTCGGAGACGAGCGGCCTGCCCAGAGAGATTATCGACGCCCACCCCGATAACCTTTACCTGATACCCATCTGGGGAAAGGTGCGCAGCCTCAACCTCTCGACGGCGGCGGGGATAGCGGTTTACGAGGGCTACCGCAAAATCGGCTCTTTTTAGCGCTGGCCCCTTAGCGGAAAATCCCCAGCTTCTCCATTATCTCAACCCCCTCGCCTTTGCGCCTGACCCCTTCGGGGACCTCTATGGTTACCGCCAGAGGGTTCTTGCCCTCGCCGGCCTCTACCCTTTTGGCCGTCAGGAGGAGCTTTTCCTCTCCCTTTTCGCCGGTTATGGATATTTTCGAGGGGTATTTGCCGTCACCGCGCTCCACGAATTCATCCCAGCTTATTTTCAGCGAAGGCCCCTCATCCTTTTCGCCGAAAAGAGCCTCAGTCGGCAAGCCGTTTTGGGCGACGAGGACGCTCTCCCACCCCTTTTCGTCCTCGAGCCTTATTACGGTCCCTCCGTGGGCGAAGTTCGCGGAGCGAACCGCGCCGATGACGGGAACTCGCCCGCCCAGCAGTGACTCGAACCATTGGGCGAACTCTTTGGTCCCGTCGGAGTAAATGGTGTTATCCTCTGGCAGGTATATCTCGCATTTGCCCTGGGAGGAGCACGCGGCGGCCAAAAGCTGCTTCATCGCGGGACCGGCGAAGCAATCAAAGCGCGCTCCCAGCCCCCGCTCGACCCTGAGGGCGTAATCGGCCTCTCCCTCGCCTTCAAGGCGGGCCTTCCCCATCGCCCTCACCTTTGGCAAGGCGGCGTTATAGCGCGAAAGCATCTCGCCAGCCCTCTCCATGTCGACGGGATCTCCGCCCTGGTGGACCGCGAGGCGGGGAGCGGAGCAACCGGCGGCGCAAAGAGCCGTCAGCGCGAAAATAAAGCTTATTCTGGCGATATTTTTCATTTTATTTAATCTCCGAAAGTTTCTTTTTGGCCGCCTCGTTGGAGGGGTCGTACTTAAGGGAGTTGCCGTAGGCCTCCCTGGCCTTTTGAGCATCCTTCATCGCCGCGGCCACGTCCCCGAGGTGTTCCCAGATTATCGGGTCGTTGCCCATAAGCGCCAAAGCCCTCTCAAGCTCGGCGGCGGCCTCGGCGAATTTACCCTTCTTGAAATAGACCCATCCCAGCGTATCGAGAAAGGGCGCGCTGTGGGGCATACTCTCAAGGGCTTTTTTCACCATCGTTTCCGCCTCGTCCAGCTTTTCGCCCAAGACCGCGTAGGTATAGGCGATGTAGTTGAGCGAGTAGGGCTCGACGGGGTTTATGTCGAGGACTTTCTGCATCTTCTGGACCGCTCCGGCGGTGTCGCCCATGGCGTCCCGTATCATGCCCCACGAAAAGTAGAACTTCTCGCCCTGCGCCTCCCCGTGGAGAGAGATGTATTTTTGCAGGTGGCCTTGTGCTTTTTCAAATTCCTTCCTGCGGCGCAGGTAGTCGATAAATTCCAAGGTTCCATCCTCGTCCTTGGGGCATTCGGCGAGATACTTGTCGATAAGTGCCGCCGCCTCCTTTTCCCTGCCCAGCTTGTCGAGGGTTAGGGCCAGATTTACGTCGGCCGTCATCTTCATCCCGCCTGGGCCGACCTTGGCGAAGGACTCGGCGGCCTTCTCCTGGTTG
>SRXB01000072.1 GCA_009724975.1 bacterium
CCCTCTCCTTCCGCCTCTCCGAGAGAATGACCAGCTCCGGCGGCAAACTGGCGCGAAGCCGCGCCCGCCGCAAGTGGGAGAGCGAGCGGTTTGAGATAGTAATCTCCTCCCACCTCCTTTTCTTCAACTTCACGGAGGGGCGAAGCGAGATAGTCAACGGCGTCGAGTGCCGCGACCGGCTGGACGCGCTTTTGCGCATAATGGAGCACGAAGCCCTCCATCTGGCGGAAACGCTCCTTCGCGGCAAGAGCAGTTGCAGGGGGCCATGGTTCCGTAGTGCCTCCGCGAGGCTTTTCGGCCACTCGGAGACCGCCCACCGCCTGCCCACCATGCGGCTGGCCGCCCGCCGCGACCTCGGGATAGCGGTGGGGTCGCCGGTATTTTTCAAATCCGGCGGCCAAATGCTCAGCGGGCGGGTCAACCGCATAACCAAGCGGGCCACGGTGCTGGTAAAAGACCCTTTGGGCGCGCTCTACAGCGATGGAATCAGATATATTAAATACTATGTGAGGCTTGAAAATCTCTCCAAGGAGCCATGAATGGACGACTTCGCCAAATGCGTGATAACCGCCGAATCCGCGCGCACCCAAAAACTTCTTGAGATAGGGATAGCTCTCTCCGCCGAAACCGACCTCAAAAAACTCCTTGAAAAGATAATAAGCTACGCCCGCGAACTCACCGGCGCGGACGCGGGGACCCTCTACGCCGTCAGCGGCGAGAACCTCGAATTCAAGATTATCCAGAACGACACCCTGGGCATCAGCCTTGGCGGCCCGGGAAGCGAGCCGATAACACTCGCGCCGGTTCCCATAACCAAATCCTCGGTCTCCGGCTACGTCGCCGTTACCGGCCAGATGGTGAACATCGCCGACGTCTACGAATCCAGCGAATTCGACTTCACCGGACCCCGCCGCTACGACGAAAAGACCGGCTACCGCTCAAAATCTATGCTTGTCGTTCCGATGCGCGACCATCAGGGCGAAATAATCGGCGTTTTGCAGCTTTTGAACGCCAAGGACGAGGCCACGGGCGAAACCATAGCCTTCCCCAGGGAGGTGGAGCCGATAGCGAGCGCCTTCGCGAGCCAGGCCGCAGTCTCGCTAAACAACGCCAAGCTGATAAGCGAGGTGCGCGACCTCTTTGAGTCGCTCATACGAGTAATGGCTACCGCGGTCGACGCCAAATCGCCCTACACCGGCAACCACGTCCACCGCGTGGCCAAGCTGAACACCATGCTGGCGCAGGCAATCTGCGATTCGCGTGAGGAGCCTTTCAGGGACATGTGCTTCACCGCCGACGAGATGGAAGAGATACGGCTGGCCGGGTGGCTGCACGACGTGGGCAAGCTCACCACCCCGACCTACGTCATGGACAAGGCGACCAAGCTGCAGGGGGTTAACGACCGCGTAGAACTTTTGCGGCTAAAATTCGAGCTTGCGAAGGCCAGAACCGAGGCGGCGTCCCTTCGCGAGGCGCTTGGGGGCTCAGAAGTTACGGAATGCGAAACCCTGGCAAAGGCCCAAAGCGAGATCGCCGCCCTTGGGGAGGAGTGCGAATTCCTAGCCTCCCTCAACCAGCCCAGCGAGTTCGTCACCGACGAAAAGATTGTGAAGCTAAACGAGATACTGCAAAAGCGGGGGGATCTGGTTACGGCCGACGAGGCGAAAAACCTTTCCATCCGCAAAGGGAGCCTTAACGACGAGGAGATGGCGCTAATGCGCTATCATGTCACCGACACCGCCAAAATCCTCGCCGAAGTTCCATTCCAGAAGACCCGAAAACTCAAGAACGTCCCCCTCTACGCTGCCCAGCACCATGAAAAGCTAAACGGCAAGGGGTATCCCTTCGGCCTTCCCGCCGAGAACCTGCCCATGCAATCCAGAATCCTGGCCGTGGCCGATTTCTACGAGGCCCTGAGCGCGAAGGACCGGCCCTACAAAAAGCCGATGCCCATTGAAACCATCGAGAAGATAATGGGATTTTGCGTGAAGGACGGGGAGCTTGACGGCGACGTGGTCAACCTGCTCTTCAAGGGCGGGGTGTATGAGAAATTCGAGGCCGAGTACGACAGGGAGAAGAACGCGGGCAAATAATCGGCCCCGCCCCTCCTAGCGTTTCTTCTCGGGCTTCAGATTGGGTATAGCCGTCTCAAGCCAGGCCGGATGGGAGGGTTCGCCGGATTGGGCGCTCTTGGCGTAGTATGGTATGTCGGCTATGCGAAGGACCTCCTCGATAGTCGTCACCCCCGCAAGCGATTTTTCCAGCCCGTCGAAGAATATAGGCCTGTACCCCTCCTCGAAGCCGACCATACGAAGCTGCTTTGCCGAAGTTTGCGCGGTGATGAACTCGGTTATCTTGTCGGTGAAGGGGAATATCTCGTAAAGGCCCACCCGCCCTGAAAAGCCCGTGCCGTGGCAGTTGGAACACCCCTTTCCCTTGTAAAAGACATGGGGCCTTTGCGGGTCGAGGAAGTCCTTTATCTTCTTGAGGGTGACGGGGTCTATGTTGTCGACCACCTTGCATTCGGAGCATATCCTCCTTACAAGGCGCTGGGCGATTATGCAGATTACGCTAGCGGAGATTAGGAAGTACTCCACTCCGATGTCGATGAGGCGAACCACGGCGGAGGGGGCGTCGTTGGTGTGCAGGGTTGAAAGGACCAGGTGTCCGGTCTGGGCGGCCTGTATCGCTATCGTCGCCGTTTCGTTGTCACGGATTTCGCCGACCATTACGATATCGGGGTCCTGGCGCAGTATGGCCCTAAGGCCCGAGGCGAAGGTTATGCCCGCCTTTGGCTGTATCTGCACCTGGTTTATGCCGTCGACGTGGTATTCCACCGGGTCTTCGACGGTGATTATCTTCACCTCGGGCTCGTTAAGAATATTGAGCCCCGCGTAAAGGGTCGAGGACTTGCCGCTGCCCGTGGGGCCGGTGACGAGGATTATCCCCTGGGGCCTGTTCAGCGCCTCGGTGAAAAGGTCGAACTCTCGGGGCGAAAAGCCGAGCTTTTCCAAAAACATAGCCGCGCGGTTGGGGTCAAGGAGGCGCACCGTGACCGATTCGCCGTAGGTGGTGGGTATGGTGGAGACGCGAAGGTCGAAAACCCTGTCGCCGAAGCGCACCTGCGCCTTGCCGTCCTGGGGCTTGCGGCGCTCGGAGATGTCTATGTCCGAAAGTATCTTTATGCGCGAAACGATCGCCGAGTGGATTTTGACGTCAAGGGTCATCATAACGCGCAAGATGCCGTCAACGCGAAAGCGCACCGTAACCGAGTCCTTTCCGGGCTCTATGTGCACGTCGCTGGCGCCTATCTCGATGGCGTCGGCGAATATGGAATTGACGAGGCGTATGAGCGGCGGGCGGCTGGAGAGGGCGGCAAGGTTTTGCACATCCTCGATGGCGTCCTTTGGCGGGCCGGAGTCGACGAACTCCACCCCCACCTCCTGGACTGCGGCGTTGGCCTCCTCGAACTTCACGCGGGCCATGTGGGGGACGCTGGTCTCTATGGCGTGTATAAGGTCGCCCTCCGGCGACACCGCTATGGAAACCTTTTTCTTGGTGGCGAAGCGTATCTCTTCAAGAGCGTATTGCTCAAGCGGGTCGGCGAGCGCCACCGTTATCCGGTCGTCGGTCACCTCCACGGGGAGGGCGCGAAGGCGTAAGATGAGATTTTTTGGGAGGCTTTCGGTCACCTCCACGGGGATTTTGCGATTCTTCAGGTCCACCAGCGGCAGGCGAAGCTGGGTGGCGAGGGCGCGCGCTATGGAGAGGTCGTCGGCGACCCCCATGTTGATGAGGACGCGACCCAGGCGAAGCTTCGGGGTTCTTTTCGCTACTTCAAGCGCCGCATCAAGGGTCTCCTTGGAGATGACCCCCGCTTCAATAAGGCACTCTCCCAGCCGTTTTCGAGCCATTTTTTCTCCCGCCGAAGAATTGCGTTTTTATCTATATAGATTCTAACATGTTTTTTCGAATGTGAACCTTTTTTGGGTTTGGTAAACTTTCAGCAAAGATAAATTTAACAATCACCGGAGAAGAAACGCCATGAAAAACCTCAAAGGGTCGAAAACCGAGCAAAACCTGCTGAAATCGTTCGCGGGCGAATCCCAGGCCAGGAACCGCTACACCTATTTCGCCGGAGCCGCCAAAAAAGAGGGCTACGTGCAGATAGCGGCTATTTTCGAGGAGACCGCGAATCAGGAAAAGGAGCACGCCAAACGTTTCTTCAAATTCCTCCAGGGGGGCGACCTTGAAATAACCGCAACCTTTCCCGCCGGAGTGATAGGGTGCACCCTAGACAACCTTCTGGCCTCAGCCAGCGGCGAGCACCACGAATACTCCGACCTCTACCCACAGTTCGCCAAGGTCGCCCGAGAAGAGGGTTTCGAGGCTATAGCCCAGCTTTTCGAGATGGTTTCGGTCGCAGAGAAGCACCACGAGCACCGCTTTTTGGCCCTTGCGGAAAACATAAAGAAGGAGCGCGTCTTCAAAAGGGCCGAGAAAACCAGGTGGCGTTGCCGCAACTGCGGCTATATCCACGAATCGGAGTCGGCTCCCGACGCCTGCCCAGCCTGCCTCCACCCGCGCGACCACTTCGAAGCCTATCATTGCGATAATTTCTAATTAACCGCTCTAAAACAGCAAAAAGGCCTCCCTTTTAAAGGGAGGCCTTTTTATTTGGACAACCCTTGGGAAAAAAGCGGCAAGGGGGTGAAAAAGGCGCGATATCCTTGAAGAACGCGGCCTTTGGATGTAAAATGAAAAAGAGTGAGGGCAACTTCGATCCAAACCTCCAACAGGAAAGGGCGGTAAATGAGGAAGAGCTATATGTGGCAAGGGGCCATCGCGGCTTTCGGGGCGTCGCTCCTTATTGCCGGTTGCGCCAGCAAGGATCCGGGCTTTGAAGGCGACATGGAAAAAGCCATAAGGCTGATGGACGAGGGCAAAAACGCCGAAGCCTACGCAGTTCTGGACCCCCAGTGCGGAGCTTCGGGCGCAATGCCCGTCACCGATCCCGACTACGGCCTCTGCCGCGACCTTCTCGGCGACGCCAAAGCCGGCGAGGCGGGGATAAACTGGTTTGACTTCATCGGCGCCCTTCCCGACGACGATTCCACCACCGAATTCGAGATAACCAACGTGGTAGCGGACATGGTCGGCGCCGCGCCGCCCTCATCCGATCCCACCTCCACGAAGCTCTACGCCGACCCCACCGATCTCGCCGCCAAAACCCTCTCCCTTGAGGAGGCGCTGAAGATACACGGCAACGTAGACCCCAACAACGACGGCGACTGGAGCGACTGCGACATCTCCGCACTCAACGCCCTCACCGACGCTGAAAAAGCCCAGCTGGCGATGGAGGCCTCCCTTTACATCCTCTACACCGTCTCTGGCAACATCCCCACAGCGGACGGCGCGCCGATGTCCCTTGACGCACTCAAGGACGGCGCTGGCTCGGTAAACCTCTCAGCCACCCAACAGACCAACCTCTCGGTGGCCATACAGCTGGTCCAGCTCGGCAGCGCGGCCCTTGGCGCCGACAACGACGCCTCCACCGAGTTCGACACCTTCGTCCAGGAAATAGGCGGCAGCGCAATCTCCTCCGCCACCATCAACAACTACCTTTCAATGCTTTAAGAGAGCGGAGGAGAAACTATGAAAAAGACGATAGCACTCGCCGCCCTCTCCCTGGCCGTTGCCGCCCCCTCAATGAGCGCCGAGCTCAACAACTTCTTCAAAAGCACCCGCGCCATGGGCATGGGCAACGCCTTCACCGCCGTATCCAACGACGGAACCGCCCTCTTCTACAATCCGGCGGGCCTCAACAAGATGGAGACCTTCAACTTCGCCATCATCAACCCCTACATCGACGTCGGCCAGAACCTCATCGACGCCAAAAGCGACGTCGATGACACCGACCTCAATAGCAACACCGAGCTTGCGGACCTTCTGAAGAAATACGTCGGAGAATCCTTCCACGTTTCAACCGGCTTTTACCCATACTTCGCCAAGAAAAACTTCGCCTTCGCCGTACTTGGAAAAACCGACGTGACGCTAACCCCGCACACCCCCTCAAACCCGCGCCTTGAGATAGACGCCAAGGCCTCGGTCTCCGGCCACCTGGGCTTCGCCATGGGCTTTCTGGAGAACGACGCCCTCAGCGTCGGCCTCGGCGGCAAATTCGTCCACATGGAAGGGCTCTCGAACATATACACCGTGGCCGAGATGACCGCCGACGGCTTCGAGGACCGCGTGAAGGACGACATGGCCAAGGAGCAGGGTTTCGGCGCGGACATCGGCGCCATCTACACCATGCCCGTCTTCTTTCACCCCGCCTTCGGCGTAAGCATCCAGAACGCCCTTGAGCCCGACCTTGGCGATGCGGGCGAGATGCCCACCACCGTCAACCTCGGCGTGAGCGCCACCGAGAAATTCGCCGACGACTGGATTACCCTCACCCTCGCCGCCGACTACGTCGACATCACCAACCAGCTCTCCAACGACGACGACGTGACAAAGCGCCTCCACGCGGGCATGGAGCTTTGGCTCTCCAAGCGCCTCGCCCTGCGCGCCGGCATGAGCCAGGGCTACTTCACCGCCGGAGCCACGCTGAACCTGTGGCTGGTCAACCTCGACTACGCCACCTACGCCGAGGAACTTGGCGTCGAATCTGGAACCGTGGAAGACAGAAGACACGTGATACAGCTATCAATCGGCCTCTAAGACCTAAAGCCATAGCCTAAAACGCGCAAAGGGGCGGGAGAAAATCCCGCCCCTTTTCATTTGCCGGGGAAAATCCCCTAAAAAAGCGCGTCCTTCAGCCCCGAAGACCTCGCGGTGACCCGTTGCGCCCCCTGGGCAAAGAGCTCGGGGCTTGCCCAGAGGGAAACCTCTTCTTTCGCTCGGGTTACAGCGGTGTAAAGAAGTTCCCTCGTCACCATCTCGCCCGCCGAATCGGGCAAAACCAGCCAAACGCCTCTAAATTCAGACCCCTGGCTCTTGTGGACGGTCATCGCGTAAACGCTCTCAATATTGGCAAGCCTCGCGGGGCTAAAAGAGCGAACCCCTCCCCCAGTCTCGAACCAGACCCTCAGCTCCTTGCCGCCGCCGTGGTGGGCAACCCCCACATCGCCGTTCATCAGCCCCAGCGAATAGTCATTCACCGTAACCATCACCGGCCTGCCCGAATACCACTCCCTCCCCTCGGGAATCAGCCCCCTGCGGGCCAGCGCCCGCTCAATCGCCAGGTTCAGCGCCTCCACCCCGCGAGGCCCCTTCCTCACCGCGCAGAGCACGCGAAAGGAATTGAGCGCGGACAGGGCTTCCACGGGCGAAGAGGCCTCAAGAAGAAGTTCGTAACCGGCAAGGGCCTTTTCCGCCAACATTTCGCCGAACTCCCTTGACCCGCCGAAAAACCCGCCCAGAAGCCGGTAGGCCTCGTCGCACTCCCCGCCGGTCAAAATGGCCCTCGCGGCCCGACCGATAGCGCTGGCGGAACTAAACCTCCTGCTCTTTTCAAGGATTGTCACCGAATCGCGCAGGGGCGAAGAGGGCAAAGAGCAAAGGTTCACCTCGTCGCCCGCCGCCTCTTTGATGAACGAGGCCGCCTGAGGCGAGTAAGCGGCCGCCTCGGGAACGGAGGCGATGTCGCCCAAAAGCGCCCCAGCCTCCACCGAAGAGAGCTGGTCGCGATCGCCCGACAAAATCACCCGGGCGTCCCTCCCCAAAGCCGCGAAAAGGTCGGCCATGAGGGTCAAATCCACCATCGAGGCTTCATCCACCACCACAACATCGTGCGGCAAGGGGTTATTCGCGTTAAAGCGAAACCTTTCGCCCTCTCGCCCCATCCCAAGGAGCCTGTGGATGGTGAAAACCTCCCTCGGGAGGCGCTCTTTTACCCACTCCGGGCACTCAAGCGACTCCACGGCCCCCGAAAGAGCCTCCCCCAGCCTTCCGGCGGCCTTTCCGGTCGGGGCGCAGACCGCCATCTTGAGATTTTCGCCGTAAACCATCAGCAAAAGCGCCGCCGCGCGGGCGACGGTATAGGTTTTGCCCGTCCCCGGACCGCCAGAGATGACCGAAAACCTCCTGAGGGCCGAATTAAGCGCCGCGACTCTCTGCAAATCGGGGCTGTCGGAGCTTTTGCCGAAAAGAGAGGCCAGCGCGGCTGAAAGTTCGCATTCCCTTCCGGCGGGAAAATCGAAGAGTGCCTTGCGCGATATCTCGCCAGCCACAAAACTCTCCCGCCTGTGGTAGCCGTAGAGGTAAAGGCGACCGGCGCCGTCAATGACAAGCGGCCTGAAATCGCCGGGCCGCCCGACGACGGGGCTCTTTGAAAGCTCCTCCACCCATTCGGCGAAAGAAGGAAAAGCGCCGCCATTGGGCACAGGCGCTCCGGAAAGCGAGCGCAGGTCGGCGCAGACATCGCCCCTGACCACGCTTTGGGCCGCCGCCAGCGCGGCAAGGCGCAGATGCTCGCCGCCGCCCGGGTCTAGCCTCGCCAAAAGCCCCGCCAGCTTTTCGGGGAAGATGGCGTCGGAAGCAAAACCCCGCGCCGTCCTCATGCCCCCTCCCCGCC
>SRXB01000368.1 GCA_009724975.1 bacterium
TGATCGAGACGAAGAAGGGGCTTCGCGTCGTAGCGGAGCTTGCCGGAGTCTCTCCCGAATCCTTAAGCCTTCTGGCGGGGGAGAGCTCCCTCGTCATAAAGGGAGAATGGGGCGGGGCAATGCCGCGCCAGGAGGGCAAGCCGCTTTTAGTTGAGACCCGCAGGGGGCCTTTTTCGCGTTCGCTCGACCTTCCGGCAACTATAAACGGCCTCAAGGCCACCGCCATTTTGGAAAACGGAGTGCTCACCATCGAGCTTCCCTTCAAAAAAGCCCGCAGGGCCAAAGCCCCCTCGCCAGAAAAGCGTTAAAAATTCCGGGCGCACTTGACCATCGCCCGCGCGGTGGTTAAGTTGCAACGCGGCTGGATATTTTTATTTAATTCCTTCAAGCGGGCGCGGATGAAACTCTCCGATTTCGATTTTACCCTACCCGAGGAGCTGATCGCCCAGCGCCCCGCCCCCGTGCGCGACCAAAGTAGGCTCCTTGTCGTGGACCGCGCCGCCAAATCCCTCTCACATTCTATATTTTCCTCTCTTCCCGATTTCCTTCGCGAGGGCGACCTTCTGGTGGCCAACGACACCCGCGTCATTCCCGCCCGCCTTTGGGGCAAAAAGGAGAGCGGCGGCGAGGTGGAGGCCCTTTTGCTAAAGCGCCGTTCCGAGAGGGTCTTCGAAGCGCTTCTTAGGGCCTCGAAAAAACTCAAGGCGGGCGCGGAGGTTCACTTTTCCGGCGGCGTTTCCCTTCGCGTGGTCGAAGCGCTCGGCGAGGGGCGCTACGTGGCCGAGTTTTTGGGCGATTACCCCGTCGAAGAGGCCCTTGAGAGGGTCGGGGAGATGCCACTGCCCCCTTATATAAGGCGCGTGGAGGCCCTTGGGGAAGACAGGGAGTGGTACCAGACCCTTTTCGCGGACCCCGACAAGGCCGCCAGCGCCGCCGCCCCCACCGCCGGACTCCATTTCACCCCCCGCGTGCGCGATTCCCTAGCCGAAAAAGGCGTTTCGATAGAGACGGTGACCCTTCACGTCGGCCTGGGCACCTTTTTGCCGGTGCGGACCGACGAGGTGAAGGCCCACAAGATGCACTCCGAGCTCTATGAGGTTACGCCGAGGGCCGCAGAGGCGGTAAACAGGGCCCTTGACGAGGGGCGAAGGGTGATAGCGGTGGGGACCACCGCCTGCCGGACCCTTGAACACTGCGGGAAATCAGGCAGGGTCGAGCCTTCGGGCGGCGAGACGGACCTTTTCATACTGCCGGGCCACGAGTTCAGGGTGGTCAAGGGGCTCATCACAAATTTCCACCTGCCGCAGTCCACCCTCTTGATGCTGGTCTGCGCTTTCGGCGGACGCGATTTGGTGCTGGACGCGTATAAGAGCGCGATTGATAATCGCTACCGCTTCTACTCTTACGGCGATTCGATGCTTTTGCTTTAGGTGGCCGATGACTGCTGATTTTCGCCCCTCTTTTCGCCTTCTCTCCACCGACCCCTCCACGGCGGCGCGGCGCGGCGAGCTTTCGCTTTTTCGCGGAAAGGTCCAGACTCCGGCCTTCATGCCGGTGGGCACTTACGGCACGGTGAAGGCGATGACGCCGGAGGAATTGGCCCAGGTCGGCTCGCAGATTATACTCGGGAACACCTACCACCTTTACCTGCGCCCTGGCCACGAGCTGATCAGGGAGCTTGGCGGCCTTCACAAGTTCATGAACTGGAAGGGGCCGATACTTACCGACTCGGGGGGCTATCAGGTCTTCTCCCTCAACGATTTTCGGAAGATTTCCGAGGAAGGGGTGGCCTTCCGCTCGCACCTCGACGGCTCGGCGCACATGCTTACCCCCGAAAAGGTTGTGGAAATTCAGGAGGCGCTCGGATCGGACGTGATGATGGTGCTGGACGAGTGCCCGCCGCACCCCTCCGCGCGCGATTACCTCGAAAAATCCCTCGCCCTCACTAACCGGTGGGCAAAAAGGTCGCTGGAGGC
>SRXB01000369.1 GCA_009724975.1 bacterium
CACGGCCAGCAGATAGACGGCGTGGCCTGCTACGATTGCGAATCTCTCCACCTCGCCTCCTTCCTCGCTGGGGAACTGGGCCTTCCCTTCCACTCCCGGGAGTCCATAGCCCTCTCCAGAAACAAGTACCTTTGCAAAATAGACTGGCACATGGACTCCATCCCCTGCCCCAAGGTGGCGCTGGCTTCGACGATGGAGGAACTTGAAAGGGGGCTTGAGAAAACCTCCCTGCCGGTGGTGCTAAAGCCCCTCACCGGAGCCGGAAGCGAGCTTGTCTTCATCTGCCGCACCCACGAGGAGGCGGCTTTAGCCTTTTTTCGGATACTGGAAAAGCTCAAAAGCCACGGCGACGGGCGCATGTACCCGAGGGAGGCCGATCCCATCTTGGGGGTTTCGCCGCGCGAGGCCGTTTTAATCGAAGAGCTGATGGAGGGAGAGGAATTCAGCTGCGAGTTCGTCATGGAGGGCAAAAGCGCCCGGGTCTTTCGCGTGGCCAGAAAACTTCGCCGCCTCGGGCCCGATTCGATGCCCGTCACTGTAGCCTACGAAGTTCCGGCGCTTGGCTTTCTCGGCATACCGATGCAATTTCTGGAATGGTCGATGATGATGGCCGCCTCGTCGATTGGAATCCAAAGCGGGGTGGTAATGGCCGACTTCTTCATGAACGATGGCCGCCCCTACCTCCTTGAAATGACCCCGCGCCCCTCCGGCGACTGCATTCCGCACCTCACCCGCCTCGCCTCGGGGCTCGACACAATCGGCCTTTGCCTCGACATCGCCCAGCGAAGGGATTTCTCCCTCCCCTCCGACGGTGATTTCAGGAAAATGGCCGGCCTTCGCCTGCTGGCGAAAAAGGCGGGGACGATAGCCTCCGTCGATTCCTCAAAAATTTCGGCACTCCCCTTCGTCAGGGAGGTTTTCATAAGAAGAAAGCCCGGCCACTGCGTCACCCTGCCGCCGGAGGACTGCGATTCCTGGGTGCTTGGCCACGCGGTATTCGAAATAGGCGAAGGGGAAAACCTGCAAGCCCGCTGCGAGCTTATCGAGGGGCTTTTGGACGTGAGGTACCGGTAAAGGTGAGCAGATTCGGCCAAAAGGCGGCTAAAAATCTTTCGAAGCGGGAAAAAGCCCTTCCGCGAGAGGAAGTGGACCGCTACCTCGCCCCCCACCTCGACCGCGCCGCCGATTACCTTCAGGCCGCGAACAGCCATCAGACGCCCCTTTACCTTTTCGACGCGGAAAGGCTTCTGGCGCGCGCCGCGGAGTTTGAACGCGCCTTTTCCTCGCGCATCGAAAACTTTCTGCCTCATTTCGCGATTAAATCCTGCAATTCGCCCCTCGTGGCGGCGGCGCTGGCCGATTTCGGCTGGGGGCTTGACGCCTCAAGCGGGGTCGAGCTTTCGATGGCCATTGAAACTGGGGCCAAGAGCATACTCTTCACCGGGCCGGGCAAGACGGTGGGGGAACTCGCAATAGCCGCTCAAAATCAGGGTCGGGTTTTGGTGATGGCGGACAGCTTCGGCGAGCTTCAAAGGCTCCACGAAGCCGCAAGCGCCGCCGGTACTCGCCTTGAAATAGGGGTTCGGCTGACCAACGCCTTGGCGCCCTCCGCCGGGCAGACCACCCTTTCCGACCTGGGAGCCTGACCATGAACCCTACCGTTGACACCCAGCTCAGCATCTCCGACCTGGAGGCCGTGTATGACGCCCTGGCGCTGGCCATCGACCAGGCCGGCCCTGACCGCAGCGACCTTTTTCTGGTGAAACTGGCGTTGCTCAACGCCCGGGCGCTGGGCGGCGCGCGGGCCATGCGCGAGCAGATGGGGCGGGCTTTGCGCGTTCTCTGAGCCTGGCACGGGCCGCACGGTAATCTGGGTTTTTTGTTCCTGCGCCCCCGACCCGCCACTGCGCCGTGCGTCTCCATACGATCAAACTCTCCGGCTTCAGGTCGTTCGCCGAACCCACCACCTTCAACC
>SRXB01000073.1 GCA_009724975.1 bacterium
GGGCGCTTCGGCCTCGTGCTTGGAATGGGCGGCGGAGCCCTGCCTCCGCTAGTGAAGACGGCGCAAAAGGCGATGAAGGTCCCCGAAGGCAAGGGCGAGCAGTGGATGAGCTGGATAGACCTTAAAGACCTTGCACGGTCAATAAGGCACCTTCTGGAGTCCGGCGCGGCGGGAACCTTCAACCTCTGCGCCCCGAACCCGGTGCGCCAACGCGAATTCACGGCACAGGTCGAGCGCCTGCTGGGTCCTCCGGCGCGCCTTCGTCCGCTCTCCCCCGCCGTCCGCCTCCTTTTCGGCGAGATGGCGGACCTCGTGCTATTCAGCCATCGCGCCAGCGCAGCAAAACTTGAGTCTACGGGATTTAAATTCGAGAACGAAGAGGTCGATGTGACCCTTGCAAAGATTCTTTCTTGACGAGGCAGGTTGCGCTCTGTTACCTTTTGCGCCTTCTCGTGCGGAGAGGTGACCGAGTCGGCCGAAGGTGCTCGCCTGCTAAGCGGGTGTACCCGGTAAAAGGGTACCGAGGGTTCGAATCCCTCCCTCTCCGCCATTTGAAAATTGAATATTTGGTTCGCGAAAGAACGCGGAGAGGTGACCGAGCTGGCCGAAGGTGCACGATTGGAAATCGTGTGTGCCCTATAAAGGCACCGAGGGTTCGAATCCCTCCTTCTCCGCCACTTTATTTTGTTGCAACGCGGACTGAAAAATAATATTAAGGCGCACCAGAAAGTTTCGCGCGCTCGTAGCTCAGCTGGATAGAGTGACGGACTACGAATCCGTAGGTCGCAGGTTCGAATCCTGCCGAGCGCGCCAATAAAATCAAGGGGTTAGGCTAAACGGCCTAACCCCTTTTTTATTTCCCGCATAACTTCCGCAGACCTTGGGCAGCAGCCTTAAAAGATCACTCCGCCTTTCAGAAAGAAAATAGGCCCGTGAGTGAGGTCGGTATCTTCGTTGCCGCCCGCCGGGACTGCGGTAAAGCCGAATTCGCCGAAATAGGAAAGCCCCTCGGCATTGTCTGTTATTCCCTCGACCGAGAGGTTGATTACGAAAAGATCCGCCGTGTCGTTTACGGAATCGCTATCGGCGAGGCCATAGGCTATGGCGAGGCTCGGCCGTATCAGAAAAGGCACGTTGGGGGGATTGAAGAGGGCTTTCAGCGCCACGCCAAGGTCGTATTCGTAGCAGGAGTTGTCGTTTTCGTCGTTCGCCAGGGTAAAATCGAAGAACGCGCCCACCCACATCTTATCGGCAACCCTGAAATCGCCGAAAACTCCCAGGGCCAGCCCTGGGTCGGTATCCACGCTGCCGTAATCGGTGTCCCAGGTGCCGCCGAGCACCAGACCGCCCTTTACGCCGAAATCACTTTCAGCGGCGGGGTTCAGCGCGAAAGCGGAGGTTGCAAAACCAGCCAGCAAAACAACCAATAATAGGAATTTCTTTCTCATCCGATTCTCCTTTCGCTGTGAAAGCGCCATTTTCAGAGCGTTGCCCTATTTTTTTAATGTAGTTTGGCCAATTGCATGAATATTACCACCAAATAGGTTCTTCGCAGCCTGTGCCGGGCCGCGGCTGGCTTTACCACCCTGAACGCAAGGAAAAACAAGGAGCTTGACCATATTTTTGTATCCTTAAAGCCGCGCGATGCCGTAAAATAATTAACGATTTCTTAATTTCGATTAATTTTGCTTGGGGGAGAGGTGTTTGCTATGAACACGAGTAAGCTCTTCTTGTCAGTTCTTTCCGCCCTGCTTGTTTTTTCGGCCTGCGCGAAAAAAGAGTCCCCGCCACCGCTAATAAGAGTCGCCTACGCCCCGCACGACCACCACGCCGCCCTCTATGTCGCCGCTACGGACCCCGAATATTTCCGCGAAAACGGCAACCTGTACTTGCGTGAAATATCTCCCAAAAAAGAGTACCAACTTCTGGAGGGAGATGCCCTCGTAGCTAAAATCCTCGTCGACACCAGCGGCGGCGGCGCGCAAAACATCCAAAAAACAGTCGAAGACCAAGTCGATATAGCCCTCGGGTCCTTTCCTGAAATGGTAAAGGCTATGGACGAAGGGAAAAAATTAAAGGTAATCGCGCCACTGATGAGCGGCGGCACAGGCCTCGTCGTAGCGCCGGATTTCGCGGCGACGGACTGGAACGGCTTTGTAGAGGCCGCCAAAGCGGCAAAAAAACCGCTTCGCATAGGAGTGAAAACCGAAGGGTCGGTCCAGCAACTGGCCCTTGAAAACGCCCTCGCCGCAGAGGGCGTCTCCTTCGCGCCGGAGCAGGGCGAAGGCCAGAAGGTTTCCATAGTAAACCTCCACGGGCAAAAGAACCTCATTCCCGCGCTTAAATCGGGCCTTGTGGAGGGGTTCGTGGTCATGCAGCCGGTTCTGGCCGAAGCCCAGTACGCCAAGGCTGGCAAAGTCATAGCCAACATCGAGGATTATAGCGGTTCCGGCGGCGAAAATTACTTCCCATGCTGCGCCGTGTGCGCAAGGGAGGATTTTCTCTCGCAAAACCGCGACGCATCCGAAAAATTAATGAAACTCCTCATGCTGGCCAACAAACGCCTCATCGACAATCCGGTCGCACTCGCGCCGAAGGTCGCAAAATGGCTGGGAAACCCGGAAGAAGTGGAAAAAATGAGCCTTCCCACCATCACCTATTCGACCGGCTTCAACAAGAAGTGGAACGATTCGGTGGAGGCTTGGCTTAAAGCCATGCGTGACAAAAACATTATCCGCAGTAAAGTAAGGGAGGCTTACGAGAAGGGCGAACACAAAAAACTAATCTACGACACGCAAATCATGGAAAAACTTGCCGGATAGTCCTGAATGCGCGTAACAATCTCCCAAAAGCTTTTCTGGGCGCTTATATCGGTATTGGCGATAACCATTGTCATCGCCATAGGCCTCTTCTACGGAATTCACTCGCTCCGAATCATTAACGGCAAAATAGGCGTACTGCAGGAAATAAAGCTGAACATCCGCACAATCGAGTCGTTTCACGGAGTTTCAAACGGAAAGCCAACGGAGAGGGAAAAAGTCGAACTTGACGAGGCTTTCGCAAATCTTTCCAGCCACCTCTCCGAGGTTAATAACTTCCAGTCAGAACTGCCCGAACATATCAGGGCCAATATCCTCGACCTCGAAGAGCAACTCGAATATTACAAAAAGGCCAACTCCGAACTTCTGGCGAGAAAAAGGCTCGACTCCTCCATACATGCCGACTTTTACTGCAATATTGAAGAGATCGCAAAAATTCTCTACGAGAGCCATGGCTCGATAGAACCCAAAGCAAATGAAATAATTTCCAAAATGATAACAGCGGGCGGGGCGGTCATCCACGAGAGAGACATTTCGTCGATAAAAAATCTTCGGGCAGAGCTCAAAAAAAGCGACAAAGTCTTAAGAAACCGCAATCTGGGCGCAACCCTTGAAGGAATGGTGGAAAACGCCGAGAAAAGCTATTTGAACTACCTCTCCACTATCGAGCAGGAAAACTACACCAATGGAACCGGAGTTCGCTTCATAGAAACCGCCAACCTGGCCATAACAGCCCTTGAAAAGGGAGAACGCCAGCGGCAGGACCTCCTAATAAACATTATTTTCTCCACCATATTGGTCCTCTCCCTGGGCCTGCTCGCCTGGTGGCAAATAGCGAAGAGATACACCGACCGTTTCACCAAAAGCTCAAAAGCTATGATAGACCCGCTCCGAAGGGGGAGCTACGAGATTGCCCCGCCGGAATTTTACGACGATGAATTCGGCGACCTTTTGAAGTTCATCAATGAAATGGCGAAAAGCCTTAAGAAAACGCACGACCTTCTCATCGCCTCAGAACTTAAGTACAAAAGCATGGTCGAAAATATCGCGGATTGGGTTTGGGAGTGCGACGCGGATTACACGCTGCTCTATTCCAGCCCTATTTGCCGCAAACTTTTCGGCATTGAGCCGGAGGAGGCAATCGGCAGGCCCATCTGCGCGTTTCTCGCCCAATTCAGCTCCGACGAGCAATTGCATATATGCCGTGAAAGCCTAGCGAACCTCGAAAAGTCCAAAACCCTGCATAGCGCATTCACCCAGGACGGCAAAGATGAGATTTACCTTGAGTCGATAATCGAATGCAGGAGGGACGAGGATGGAACGCTGTTGGGTTTTCGCGGCGTGACTCGCGATGTAACCCAAAGGGCCCTGGCGGAGGCGGAACAGCACCGGCTCAGGGAACAGCTCCTCCAGTCGCAGAAGATGGAGGCGGTCGGCACCCTCGCGGGCGGCGTCGCCCACGATTTCAACAACCTGCTCCAAGCCATCGGCGGCTACGCCGACCTGCTCTTAAACAGGAGAAACCTAAGCCAGCAGGATTACACGGCCGTCCAGCGCATACTTGAAGCGACCTCCCACGCCGCCTCGCTGACGAATCAGCTTTTGTTTTTCAGCAAGCGCACCGGAACAAACCATTCCGCGACCGACCTCAACGCACTAATTAACCACTCGGTCGATCTTTTGGAGCGGACCATACCCAAGATGATCAGAGTCAAAACCGAGCTCTTCTCGCCCCTGCCCAAGATACAGGCCGATCCGCTTCAGCTGGAACACGTACTCATCAACCTTGCGGTAAACGCCCGCGACGCAATGCCCCAGGGCGGAGAGATAACCATAAAGACTTTTTCGGGGGAAAACGGCAAAAGCGCGGGCATCGCCTTCTCCGATACCGGTTCGGGAATAGCGAAGGAGAATCTGGAACGCATTTTCGAGCCTTTTTTCACCACCAAGGAAACCGGCAAGGGCACAGGGCTCGGCCTTGCGATGGTTTACGGCATAGTCAAGTCCCATAACGGGACCATAACCGTCAATAGCCAGCTAGGCGAAGGCACTACCTTCATCATGGAATTTCCGGCGGCTTCGGATGAGGCGCAGGAAAAAGTTCGCCCACTAAAGGAAAATTACCCGGACGCCTCAAACGGGATAGGGAGAGTCCTTTTCGTCGACGACGAAGAGCAGATAAGGGAAATCTGCAAGGAAGCGCTCGTCAGGGCAGGCTATACGGTGATAATGGCCTCCTCGGGTGAAGAAGCACTCTCGATATACGAAAACGGTGAAAATCCCGTAGACATAGTCATTCTTGACATGAACATGCCCGGAATGGGCGGCTCAAATTGCTGCAAGGCGATAAAAAAGCTCAACCCCGAGGCTAAAATCATAATCGCCACCGGCTATTCCGAATATGAAAGCAGCTTTTCTCCCCGAACCGACCCGCGTATCGGCTTTTTGCGCAAACCGTACAGGATGCACACCCTTCTTGAGGTCATAAAAGAACTTTTGAATAAGCCTTGAGCTAGTCACGAGCATTGTTAGCTTGCTGATTTCTGCTAAATTTTAAGAGTCTTGGTCTACCATGACCCGAGATGAGAATGGAAAGGGGCTTTAATGAAAAATCTTGCCATACTCGCAGTAACTCTCATTTTGCTCACGCTTTTGCTAATCCCAGCAGCATGGTGTTCAGAAAAATCAGATACTAGGCGCGACGTACTTTACACCTGCGCCTGTGGTGACTCCTGTAAGTGCGGCTCTGTTTCCACCGAGCCCGGAAACTGCTCCTGCGGCAAACCTTTAAAATGGCATCACGCACTAAAGGTCGAGGGTGATACCGCCGTCCTTTGCAACTGTGACGAAGGCTGCAAGTGCTCGCCGAACAAAGACGACCCCAACAAGTGTTCATGCGGAAAATCCGTTTCAAGAGTCAGCCTTAAGGGCCGCGACATTTACTTTTGCAACTGCGGCGGCAGCTGCTCCTGCAACACTTTTTCAAATACCCCCGGTGATTGCGGCTGCGGCATGAAGCTGAAAAAAGAATAGAAACCAGTTTAAATGACGAAGTTTTTTTTATTTGCGCCAATAGCGTTTGTGCTCTCGGCATACTCGATTTTGGCGGCACCTTCGCCCCCCTCGCCTTCCGCAAGCGAAAGATGCGCCGTCTGCGGCATGTTTGTGGGACGACACCCATCCTGGGTAGCCGCCATCGAATATTCCGGAGGAAAGACCGAATATTTCGACGGGCCCAAAGACATGTTCAAAAGAATCTTTTCCCTTAAGCCCGAATCGTTCACCCCCTTCGCTACCGACTATTACACCCTTGAGCTTAAACCGGCCAAAGACGCATGGTTCGTCTTGGGCGGAGACATAACGGGGCCTATGGGGAAGGACCTAATCCCTGTTTTCAGCGAAAAAAACGCCAAGACTTTCAAGCGCGACCACGGGGCCTCTAACATATTAAGATACCAAGAGGTAAACGAAACACTCCTCGGAACTTTGGAGTAATCAGCCTTGAAGCGGTTTCAGTGGTTCATGCTTGCGGTTTCCGCATTGTCTATTGTCAACTTCATCCTTCTTCTCAATGGCCTTTTTAACACGGCCTACTCGCGTAAACTTGCCGAAGGTAATCGCGAACTGGTAAGAGAGTTTGGCATTACCGACCTATCACTATGGACTGAAGCCCGCTACACTCGCCATCCCTCCCAGACAGACTTTTTCAGCCCTTTCCAGGACCTTCCCGGCGGCATGGAGCACTTCCCGGCAGGTTCCATAATAGCCGTGCCAGTCCACCTCTCCGGCCCCGAAAGAGGCTTTTCGGAAGGCGGGAGAGGGCAATGAGGCTCATAACACAGATAAAGCTTCTTGATTTCGCATTGGGGTCGCTTATGCGGCGAAAAGGCAGGAATGGGGCGGTCCTCATCGTCTTCACCTTCGTGGTCTCCCTCCTTTTCTCTATACTTTTCATAACCGACTCACTTAAAAGGGAATCGGCCGACCTTCTCGACTCATCCCCGGATATCGTAGTGCAAAGAGTCCTAGCTGGAAGGCACGACCTAATTCCCACGGAATACGCGGAAAAAATTACAGAAGAGCCGGGGGTTCTTTCCGCAATGCCCAGAATATGGGGCTATTATTACGACTCCTTCACGAAATCCAACTACACCATCATGGGAACCGGACAAGCCTCCAAAACACTTTTTATGCTGGAAGGCCGTCTGCCGGAATCCGACGAGGAATGCGCCCTGGGCGAGGCCGTGGCCGCGTCCCGAGGCGTTGCCCTTGGAGATGATCTTGCCCTAATAGATGCCAACGCGATGGGGCGAAATCTTTCAGTCACTGGGATTTTCAAAGGACAGTCGAGTATTTTGACCAACGACCTTGTAATTCTCTCTGACGATTCGGCAGCCGATTTCTTTTCGATGCCGGTTGGAAAAGCAACGGACATAGCTGTAAAGGTGGCTAATCCAGCGGAGGCTGACGCACTTGCCAGGAAAATACACCGATTCTTCCCCGACACTCGCCCGATAACGAAAAAAGAAGTGCTAAGGACCTACGACGCTGTGCTCAACTGGAGAAGCGGCATGCTTTTGGCCGCCCTCTTCGGCGCAGTAATGGCTTTTTGCGTACTTGCTTGGGACAAAGCCACGGGTCTTAGCGCCGAAGAAAAAAGGGAGATCGGCATTTTAAAAGCAATTGGGTGGGACACCGGCGACATTTTACAACTTAGGTGCCTTGAAGGTTTTGCAATCTCTGCGCTGGCTCTTCTCGGCGGCTTCTTCCTCTCCTACCTCCACGTCTTTTACTTCGGTGCGGCCCTGCTAGACCCAATCATCAGGGGCTGGTCGGTCCTCTTCCCTGCACTGAAGCCCTTACCCGCCGTGGATTTGACAGCGGTGGCGAGGATATTCTTTCTGGTAGCCGTCCCTTACATTGCGGCAACGGTTATACCTTCGTGGAAAGCGGCCAGGTCCGATCCGGACGAAGTGATAAGGAGCTGACCTTGCAGAGGGTGACGCTTGAAAAAGTATGCAAGACGTTCAATAGAGGCAAACCCAATGAAACAAGGGTACTGACCGACATCAACCTCAGCATCGACCCAGGCTCCTTCACTATCCTGAAGGGGCCAAGTGGATCGGGAAAAACGACCCTACTCTGCATTATCGGGTGTCTGACCCGACCCACCAGCGGAAAAGTGTTCATTGGAAATGAAAATTTTTCGAAACTTCCCGAGAAATTCCTAGCAGGACACCGGCGCAACACATTCGGCTTCATCTTTCAGCAAAACAACCTCATAAGCCAGCTAAGCGTAATCGAGAATGTTATGGCCCCCCTCTACCCTACAACTTTGGGCTTTTCAAAAATGCGTGAAATGGCCTATTTGTCGCTTGAAAAGGTGGGGCTGCAAAAACGGGCGGATGAGAGGCCCAACACCCTTTCCGGAGGCGAGCAGCAAAGAGTCTCCATAGCAAGGGCGCTTGTGAACGACCCCGGGATAATACTTGCGGACGAACCCACGGCCCACCTCGATTACTCTCTTACCCAAAGCCTCCTTCAGCAAATCGACGGCATTAGGAGGGAGGGCCGCACGGTGATGGTGGCTACCCACGACCACCATATTTATTCAAGCGGGCTTGCCGACAAAGTTATAGAGATTGAGGCCGGTGAAGTGAAATTGGACGGCAGTCGATGATATGGCATCCGGGATCGCTCTCTTTGCTCATAAGCTCGGGATCGATCC
>SRXB01000370.1 GCA_009724975.1 bacterium
CAGCCGGTAGGGCTTCATGATGACGATGTTGTCGGCCTCGTCGATTATGCGCTCAAGGGCGTCCGTGTCTTTGGCCGCGCCCAGCACCGCCAAAAGCTCCTCGCCCTCGGCCAGCGGCACGCCTGTCTCGGCGGCGGCGGCGGCGAAGGAGGTTATGCCCGGGACGACCTTTACCTTCGCCTCGGGCATCACCTCAAGGAGGGCGTCGCGCACGTAGGTGAAGGTGGAGAAGGTCATCGGGTCGCCGAGGGTGAGGAAGGCGGCTGATTTTCCGGCCCTCAGGGTTTGGGCTATCTCACCTGCGGCTTCGCGGTGGGGCTCTCGGCCCTCCACCGAGTCGAAGGTGTGGGGGAAGTGGAGGAGCTTAATATCCGCGTCGGCCTTGAGGTGCGGACGCGCTATCTCAAGGGCGATGGAGGAGGCGCTGCGCTTGTGCCCCGCCGCGAAGACCACGTCGACAGCGTTCATCGCCTTTATCGCCTTGACGGTCATAAGGTCGCTGTCGCCCGGGCCGACCCCTATGCCGACGAATAATCCTTTTTCGATAACCATTTTCTTTCCTCAAACCGCCGCGCGGCGCACAAGGTGGACCGCGAGGGCGAAAAAGACTATGCCGAAAGCCAAAAGCGCCAAAACGCTGCCGACGGGAAGCGGCTGGCCGAAGATTACCGCCCGTATGGCGAGGTTGGAGTGGGTGAGGGGAAGCGCCTTCGCCACCGCCCCAGCCCAGTCGGGCAGGCGCTCAAGGGGGAAGAAGGTTCCGCAAAGAAAGCTCATGGGGACGATGAAGAAGGTGTTTATCTGCCCCTGGTCGGCGTGAGTCTTCACAACCATCGCCGCCACCACCGCCGCCGAGGCGAAGGTGAAGGCGTGGAGGGCGTAAAGGAGTATCCCCAGCGGCCCCACGGCGACCCAAGCACCGAAAAATAGCCCCATGAAATAAACGGCGCCCGCCGCCAGAAGGCCGCGCGCCATGCCGTAGATTACCTCTCCCAGCACAATCTCCCACGGGCTTACCGGAGCCATCTGGAACTCCTCGAAGATGCGCCAGTAGAAGCGGGCTATGTTTATCTCGGTGGCCATGCCGTAGCTTTGTGTCATCGCCGACATTGTTGCGAGCCCCGGGAGCATGAACTGGATGTAGGTCATGCCCTGCATCTCGACGTGCCTGCCCACCCCCCAGCCGAAGACGAGAAGGAAGAGGAAGGGGCTCATCAGGTAGCCGGAGATGTGCTTTGGCAATCTTCTGGAATAGAGCTTGAATTCGCGGTAGAGGATTCCCCTTACGCCGTTCACTGGGCGACCCTCCTTCCGGTGAGCTTTAAAAAGAGGTCTTCGAGGCTTGTGGGGCGAAGCCTTCCGCCCGCAGGGTTTTTGGCGAGGAAGGTGGCGGCCTCCTCGCGGGTGTGGAAGTAATCGGTGGAGGTTTTGCCCTCTACGGTTATATCCACAGCGATTTTTCCGAGGTCTTCGATTAGCTCCGAGGGCGTCCCTTCGGCGATGAGTTTGCCGCAGTCAACTATCCCGACCCGCTGGCACAGCGCCTCGGCCTCCTCAATGTAATGGGTGGTGAGAAAGACCGAGACCCCGCCGCCGTGGATCGTCCGCACGAGGTCCCACATCTTGCGGCGGGAGAAGGCGTCCAGGCCGGTAGTTGGTTCGTCGAGAAAGAGAATCTTGGGCTCGTGGAGAAGCGCCCTTATTATTGTGAGCTTTCGCTTCATGCCGCCGGAGAGGGTTCGGGCTAGGCTCCCTGCGCGGCCCGAAAGCTCGGCGAACTCCAAAAGCTCGGCTATGCGCCTTTTGCGGCGCTCCTTCTCCATCCCGTGGAGAATTCCGTGCAGTTCAAGGTTTTCCCGCACCGTAAGGTCGGCGTCCACGTTCACATGCTGGCTCACGACCCCTATCTGCGATTTGGCCAGCACCGGATTTTGCGCCACGTCCACCCCTCCCACGAAGGCC
>SRXB01000371.1 GCA_009724975.1 bacterium
GACCAGGTCGGAACCTGGGTAAAAGGCGCCTGCGGCCTAAGCGAAAAACCCTACAACAGCTCCGGCGTCCAGTCGACGACCTACCCCTTCGACACCGGAACCAACCTGACCTTCACGCAGACCGTCCTGCCCGCCCTTCGCACAATGCAGGGCGAAGCGTGGACACAGGACACCCGCCCGGTACAGGGCTTCGGCATGACCTTCTCCTACATGCTCGGCAACGTCTCCATCTGGGAAGCGCCCCTGGCCCTAAACGCCACCTGGGACGACACGCCGATGATGGGAGGAGTCACTGGCTTTAGCGCAACCTCCACGGTTACCGCCACCGGCCAGACTGTCACCGTCCCCGCCGGAACCTTCACCGGCTGCCTGAAGATAACCACCTTAATCTCCGGCACCGGCTCCAACTGGGCAGGGCCTCTCACGGCCGAACAGAACCAGTTCATAAACGGAACCCGCACCGTCTGGTACGCGCCAAACGCCGGCATCGTCAAGATGACCTACGCCCACGCCGACGGCAAAACCACAACCTCCGAGCTGAAGACCTACTCAGCGGGCTCCGGCACAACCTGGGCCAACTACAAGTGGTTCAAGGCCGTCTCCGGCTCCTCGGCCACCTACACCCTTACCAACCCCTACGACGCGCCGGCGACCTCCTCCGAGGAAACCTGCGTGATACCGGAAAACGAGACAGACCCGATGTACGGCTACTCCTGGCCGAACTGGAACAACCTGAACACCTATGGAAGTCTCGACATAGGCATCCAGTTCAACTGCACCGCCACCATCAACTCAACGGAGTACGGCGGAAACTACATGGTCAACCTAGCCGACAAGACCTGGTTCAGCGACATGCCGTACATGGGCCCGATGACGCGCGCCGCCAATAAACTTCTCCACTAAAAGCGCGCGCAACTAAACGCCAAAACAAGGGGCGGCCTCGCCAAAAGGGGCCGCCCCCCTTCTTTAAGGGCCAAAAACTTGGCAAAAAGAAAAAACCAGATCCTGCTCGCCGCAATACTGGCCCTGCTGGCCGCCATCGGCTTCGCCCTCTACCTCTCGCTCTCCCAGCAGGAAAACCAGGAAGAGGAAAAGATAGGCTTTCACGGGGTACGGAACATAATGGATGGCTTTTCCCACGAGGAGCAATCCCCCGACGGCAAAGTGACCATATCGGTCGAGGCGAAAAAATACTATCAGCGCGACCGCAGGGTCCTTAAAGTCGCGCGCTTTAGCGGCGACCGCGAAAACGTACTGCAGGAAGCGGCGGTAAAACTTTCGCGCCAAGGAGTCCAGATACTTTCCGCGACCTCCTCGCAGGGGGTCTTCTACCCCAAAAGCGGCTCGGTGCGCCTTTACAAAGGCGTGGAAATCAAAATAGGCGACCTTTCGGTGACCTGCGGCATGGCCGAGATAAAAAAAGACGGCCAGATCTCGATAAAAGGCGACTACGAAATCAAAAACGGTAGCGGCAAGAGCGCAAAAGGCAAAATCTACAACGGCAGACCCGAAGAGCTGAAAATGCCCTGAAGAATAACCGGCGCGCACCTCATTTTTCGGGTCCTTGGACCCGATATTTCATAAGTCCCCGTAAAAACTGGGCAATCCGCCGCACTTTCTTTTTCAAGTGAACCCGCTTTGGCTTTACCTTGGATAAAACGACCCCAAAACCCATGACCAAGGAGAAGCCATGCACCACGACCCCCTCCCCGCCGCCCGCCAGGGCGGGCAAAAAGAACGAACCCAGGCCCTGGACTCCGCCTTTCGCGCCTTTTACTTCAAAAGCCCCGCCGCCGGCAGGCTCAACAGCGCCGACCGCGCGGTTGCAAGACTCTTCGGCAACGGGGAAGACCGCGAGGAACTTGCGAGGGAGGAGCGCGCCCGCGAAATAGGCGCGGCCATCGGGGCAAAAGCCCTGACCACAAGGGAAATCCCGTTTCTCATCGACGTAGCCTTCGGGG
>SRXB01000372.1 GCA_009724975.1 bacterium
GGGGATGACGCTGAGGCGGTAGTAGAGGTCCTCGCGAAAGCGCTTTTCGACTATGGCTTTCTCAAGGTCCATGTTGGTGGCGGCTATTATGCGCACATCAACGTGTATGTCCTCGTTTCCGCCTATGCGCTTGAAGGCCCTCTCCTCTATGAAGCGAAGTAGCTTGGCCTGCAAACCCTGCTTCATGTCTCCGATTTCGTCGAGGAATATGGTCCCGCCGTCGGCAAGCTCAAAAAGCCCCTTCTTCATCTTTTTGGCGTCGGTGAAGGAGCCCTTCTCGTGGCCCATCAGCTCGCTCTCAAGAAGCTCTTCGGGCAAGGCTGTGCAGTTTATGGGCATGAAGGGCATCTCGCGCCGGTCGCTCTCGTTGTGTATAGCCTGGGCGAAAATGTCTTTGCCGGTTCCGCTCTCGCCCTGCAGCAAAACGGTGGTGGAGGCCGAGCGTGATATCCTTCTGGCTACGTTTATAAGCTCCTTCATAGCGGCGTTGTGGCAGATTATCCGCTCGAACCCGAGCTTCTTCTCGCCGTGGCCGCGCAGGTACTCGACCTCCTGGCGCAGGGCCGAGTTCTCAAGGGCGTGGCGCACCTTGCTTGAAACCTCGACGAACTCGAAGGGTTTTGAGATGTAATCGTAAGCGCCGAGCTTCATGGCGGTTACGGCTACCTCTATCTGGCTGGTGGCGGTAATCATCATCACCGGTATGGAGGGATCCATCTCCTTGATGCGGCGAAGGACCTCCACCCCGTCGATGCCGGGGAGTTTGATATCCAGAAGGACCATGTCGGGCGACTCGGAGCGGAAAAGGTCCATCCCCTCCTCGCCGGTTTCCGCAATGACGGTCCGGTAGCCCAGCTCTTTTAGCTTTTCCGAGAGCGACCACCTGATCAGGTATTCGTCGTCGACTACCAGAATCTTTTCTTTGCGCATCATGGCCCACCCTTGAATAATTATATTTCCTCAGGTGGGTTATTTTACGCACTAATGGGCGCGGAAGTCAAAAAATCCCACTCGGGAGTTTGGGGACGCGCAAGAAATGCCACTGATTCGGCGTGCGCGGTCTGGGGGAACATATCGGCGATTCCTATGGATGCCACGGCGTAGCCAGCGCCGGTGAGGGCGGCGAGGTCGCGCACAAGCGTCGGGGGAGAGCAGCTCACATAGGCTATCGCCTTGGGGGCTATCGACAAAAGATGGGGAATCGCCTCTGCGGCTCCGGCTCGCGGGGGGTCCAAAAGGCAAAAATCGGCGCTGAATCCTTCAGCGGCAAGGTCTTTGAGTTTTGAACGCACGTCCGCCGAGTTGAATTCAACCGACTCGGTCCCCAGCCGCGCGGCGTTTCTCGCCCCGTCGCTTGCCGCGGGGCCGTAACCTTCAACCGCAACTACCTTTTTCGCCGACGAGAGGAGAAAGGTGAAATTGCCGAACCCCGCATAGAGGTCGAGGGCGGTTTTGCCCTCGTAAAGTGGGGAGAGTGCGGCGATTTTACGGGCAATCGCGGCGTTGACCCCGAAATTGGCCTGTGCGAAGCCTCCAGGGGTGGCGAAAAGCTCTATCTCTCCGCCAGGGCTGGCCGCGGCAAAGCGCGCCTCTTTCGCCGAGCCGATTTTTCGCGTTTTAAAGCCGTTCTTGAGGAAAATCCCGCCTAGTCCGGCATCTCGCCCGACCTTCTCCACCTTCGCGGCGGAAGATTCTGGGGCTGTGAAGATTCCGAAAAGCTCTCCGGTGGAATCCTCCTGTATCTCCACCCTCTCTATGTCGGCGCGAACCTTCGGTATCAGCAAGGAGAGGGCCAGGGCGCACCTTTGGACCCCGGGCGAAAGGACCGGGCACATCTTGAGGGGGAAGACCTCATTGGTGGAGGCTTTTGCAAACCCAACGGCGCCACCGTGGCCCGCCACCTGCAGGGAGACGCGGTTACGGTATCCCCACGGGTTCGGGGAGGCTATC
>SRXB01000373.1 GCA_009724975.1 bacterium
AGAAGCCCACCCCGTTGTCCATGGCTATCAGGGTGAGGGTTTTGCCGTCGTAATATAGGGATATGTCAACGCGCGTTGCAAGGGAGTGCTTCACGGCGTTGGAGATTATCTCCTGGAAGATCCGGTAAAGGTTGTCTTTTATGCGTGGTACCGGTTCCGGCACCGGATCTTTGCCCTCGTGAAAGAAAATCTCGAAACTTCCCTTTCCGGCGAAGGTTTCGGCGTACCACTTGATGGCGTCCGCCAGAGATATGTTTTCTATGAATGACGGGCGAAGGTCCATGGAGGTGCGCCTCACCTCCTCGATGATGGAATCGGCGCTGCCCACTAGCGATTCAAAGGTCTCCGGAGCGGGTGCAAAGCCGGATTTCACCTTCGACGCCAGCATCTGAAGGCGAAGTTTCAGGCCAAGGAGCGATTGGCCTATGCCGTCGTGTATATCTCTGGCAAGGCGTCTTCGTTCCTCCTCGTGGGCGTCGAGGAGTTTCCCTGATATCTCCACGAATCTGTTTCGGAGTCTCGCGTGGCGCGAGGTGAGGGCGAAGAGCATGCAAAGGGCGAAGGCGGAGACGCCGTAATCTCTTACCGGTATCCCTACCAGCATGTCCAGGCGGGAGCCGGTGACGTATAAAACAACCCCGAGGAGTACTGTCCACGCGTCCTGGTTTTTCTTTGCGATGGATCTTGCCGCCATGTAGATGTAGTAGATGCCGATGAGGACCTTGAATATGGTGCGGGCCGTTGAGAAATGGATCAGGACTAAAATAGGCGGAAGGAAGAGGTCTATCGCTATGAAGAGCCACGCCAGGGAGGAAAAGCTCCGATAGATGATCTTTTTCGGGCTTGAGGTCAGGTCGGTGACGAGTTTTATCATCAAAAGGACCTGAATCGAGGAGAGGACCGTCTGTATCTGGGACTTGTATATTGCGTTCGGCAGGGCCGAATTGAAAATGGAGCTGTCCAGCAGGAATATGGAGCTGTGCACCACCATGAAGGCGGCGAAGAGGACGTAGTCGGAGCGCACTATCCCTTTGGCTATCAAAAAAAGGTAAAAGGCGATTACAACCGCGAACATGCTAAGGAGGGCCGACTCAATTTCGATTATCAGGTGGCGGCCCTTGTCGAAGCTCTCTATCGCAGAAGCTGTTTCGCCGATATCCATAGCGCCTTTGAAGGCGGTAACGTTGCGGCCAGCGAAGAGCACCTTCATCGCCAGTTCGTTTTGCCGCAAGAGTTTTGCGCCAGGGGGGATTTTGAAGAGTTTCGGGCCGTTTGGCACAGCCATGTACCTGTATTTGCCGATGAATCCCGATCCGCCTACCCTCTCCCCGTTCAGGTAAAGCTCCTCGGCGTCGGCGGGTTCGGGGATGGTTATCGCAAGTTCCTTGCCAGGGAGGTCCGGGGGGACGGTGAAGTTTATGACGACCCAGCCTACTCCCTCTTTCTGGGGCAACACCCCTTCAAGACCCTCCTCGCCGATATTCACCCGTTCCCAAAGGGGGGAGTCGGCTGGGGGGCGCTCCTGATTTTCGTAATCCACCATGGCGATGCTAAGTTCGCCCACGACGTGCCACCCCGAATGCTGAGCCGCCGCCAGCAGGGGTGCCGCCAAAATGGCCAGGATCAAAATAAGGAAAATCGCCGGTCTTTTCTTCATCGCTTTCTTGTCGCGGTTGGAGGCTCAGCGTAGTTTGAAGCGATTATAGGCTCGGTGCGTGGAATTTTGGAAGTTTTCTGAGACTTTGCATTTTCAGCCGAAGGCGCGGCGCAGGCGCATCTTTACTCCCCTTTTTTCAGGACTATCGTGCCGCCGCCGGAGAAATCGCCGTTCATGAGGATTTTGGCGGGATAGGATGAGGTGGTGACGAGGATTTCCTTTTTCCCGCCCTCGGAGCGCGTCGTCAATGCGGCCGGCTTTGGCGCGGGAGAGGTTGCGAC
>SRXB01000074.1 GCA_009724975.1 bacterium
CTTTCGACATAGTTGTCCTGGGCTCAGGCGCGAAAGCCGCCGCGGAGCGGTTGACCGGCGTGGGCGCCGGCTCAGTCTACTTCAGTGAGGCGGCCGCGGTAGCCGACTACACGGCGGAAGGCTACGCCGACACCATAGCCGCCCTGGCTAAGGAAAAGGGTGTAAAGGCGATACTCGCCCCCGCCACCACATTCGGCAAGGACCTCGTCCCGAGAATCGCCGGCCTTCTTGGCGTCGGCATGGTGAGCGACGTCATCGGCTTTGACGGCGAGGCCTATCTCAGGCCGATGTACGCCGGCAACTTGGTCGCGAAGATAGCGGTAAACACCCCCGTCGCCGCCTTGACCGTGCGCGAAACGGCTTTCGAGGCCACCGCCGCCTCCGCCGGCGGATCCCCAGTAGCGGAAATCGCCGCCTCCGAGGGTGTCGGCGCAAAATTCGTCGGTTATCAACTGGTATCCTCGGCCCGTCCGAACCTCACCGAGGCGAAGGTCGTCGTCGCCGCCGGTCGCGGCGTGAAAGACGCGGTTGGCATGAAGATGGTCGAGGATCTGGCAGATACCCTAGGTGCCGCGCTCGGCGCTAGCCGCGCCCTGGTTGACGAAGGGCTGACCCCGAACGATCTGCAGATCGGCCAGACCGGCAAGATTGTAGCCCCGGATCTTTACATCGCCATCGGCATCTCGGGGGCCATACAGCACGTGGCCGGCATGAAGGACTCCAAGGTTATAGTGGCGATAAACAAGGACGAGGAGGCTCCAATCTTCGAGGTCGCTGACTACGGACTCGTGGCCGATTTCTCCAAGTCCCTTCCCGAACTGACGGATATGATCCGCTCCATCAAGGGATAACCGCAAAAAGCTTTTGGAGCCACGGGGGATTTAGCCTGTGGTGGGAGTTTTTAGATGTATCAGGCAGAGCACAACATTTTTCGCAACGCGCTTTTGAAGTTCATCGCCCAGGAGGTCACTCCGAGACTCGATGAGTGGGAACACGCGGGGATATACTCACGGGACATCTGGCGCAAGATGGGGGAGGCCGGCTTCCTGTGCCCGTGGCTTCCTGAGGAGTACGGTGGTTGCGAGGCTGATTTCCTCTACTCTGTCATAATAACGGAGGAGATGGGCAGGGCGGGGGCGGCGGCCATGATGGCGTCGCTCCACAGCGACATCATAGTCCCCTACATCTACCACCTGGGTACCGAGGAGCAAAAACAAAAGTGGCTCCCCGGCTGCGCCAGCGGCGAGATTATAACCGCAGTGGCTATGACCGAGCCCAACACCGGCTCGGACCTCGCCGGAATCAAGGCCAGCGCCGTCAGGGACGGCGATTCCTACATCCTCAACGGCTCCAAGATATTCATATCCAACGGCATGAATTGCGGCCTCGTAATCGTGGCGGCAAGGACCGACAAAACCCTTGGCGGCGCGAAAGGGCTCAGCCTCTTCGTAGTCGAAGAGGGGACCCCGGGCTTCATCAAGGTTAAAAAGCTGGAAAAGATGGGGTTGAACGCCCAGGACACTGCCGAACTTTTGTTCGACGAGTGCAGGATTCCGGCATCCAACCTTCTGGGCCGCGAAAATCAGGGGTTTTACCACCTTATGGAGCACCTGCAGGCCGAGCGGCTGATACTCACCATCTACGGGCAGGCGATGGCCGAAACGATGCTCGAACAGACCATCCGCTACACCAAAGAGAGAATGGCCTTCGGCAAGCCGATAGCCACCTTCCAGCACAACGCCTTCAAAATCGTGGATATGGCGACCGAGATAAAAATCGGCAGGGCTTTCATGGACCAGCTCATAGTCCGCCACATGAACGGGGAGGCGCTGGTAACCGAGATATCAATGGCCAAGAGCTGGATAATGGAGATGGCCAATAGGGTGGCCTACCAGTGCGTTCAGCTTCACGGCGGCTACGGCTTCATGGAGGAATACCCGATAAGCCGTTTTTACCGCGACATCCGCACTTTCCCGATTTTCGGCGGCACAACCGAGATAATGAAGGTCATCATCGCAAAAAACATGGGGCTCTCCTGAGTCTTGTAAAAGAGGAATAGGAATATGGAGCTTAAGGGCAGTGTGGCTGTTATATCCGGCGGGGCCTCGGGACTTGGGGAGGCGACCGCCAGATTTTTTTGTCAGGCGGGAGCCAAGGTCTGCATGCTTGACATGAATCGGGAGCGCGGAGAGGCGCTGAGCCTCGAACTGGGCGAGAACGCGCTTTTCTGCGAAACCGACGTGACCAGCCCCGAATCCGCGCAGGACGCCCTCGACGCCGCCTGTGAAAGATTCGGCGCGGTGAACATCGCGGTCAACTGCGCCGGCATAGCTCCGCCCGCCAAGGTTTTGGGCAAAAAGGGGCCCATGGACCTCGGCGGTTTCGCGAAGGTTGTGAGCGTGAACCTTATCGGTACTATGAACATAATTCGCCTAGCCGCCGAAAAGATGGCGAAGAACGGGAAAAACGCCGAAGGAGAGGTCGGAGTCATCATAAACACCGCCTCCATAGCGGCGTTCGACGGCCAGATAGGCCAGGCGGCGTATAGCGCGTCGAAGGCGGGCGTGGTGGGGCTCACCCTTCCCATTGCCCGCGAATTCGCCGATCTCGGCATACGCGTCGTAACCATCGCCCCCGGACTTTTTCACACGCCGCTTATGGATTCCCTGCCCGCCGAGGCGATGGACGCCCTCGGCAAAACGGTCCCCTTCCCCAAAAGACTCGGCTTCCCGAGGGAATTCGCCTTCATGGCGGGACACATCGTGGAAAACGTGATGCTGAACGGCGAAACTATCCGCCTGGACGGCGCGCTTCGCATGGCCGCCAGGTAGGACGAACCCTTTGGCCTCAGCGAAGAGGAGAATTTGTTTTGTTGAAAGTTTTTGACTTCGCAGTGTTGATAGCCGCCGTGGCGGTCTTCGTCGCGGGGGTGCGTCACGTGACTGCGGGCCTTCGGCTCGGCGCTCCCGACGAGAAAGACGATTACTCCGGCTCAAGAATTAAGGACTGTCTTCTCGAAATTCTCGGCCACGCCAGAATACGCAAAGAGCCCCAGGGGCTTTATCACTTTTGGCTTCTTTGGGCCTTCATAATCCCCCTCGGCGTCATCCTGCTGGCGCAGCTTTGCTTCACCCTGCCCGCGTTCATCGCCGGTCCGCTCAAGCTCTTTGTGGAAATCGCCGCCGCACTTGGTTTCTACGGGCTTTTGCGGCTTGTCGTCAGACGCTACCTCGCCCGACCCGAGCAACTGGATACAAAGCCGGAAGACAACTGGGCGCTTCTCTTGCTCGGCATGGTTTTCCTCACCGGCTTTTTGACCGCGGGCGCAAGAGTCGCCCTCTCCTCCCATTCAGCGCTATGGAGTCCAGCCGCCCTTCTTTTCAGCCTGCCGCTGAGGGTGTTTTCGCCGGATGCGCTCGCCGACCTGATGGCTTTTGTCTGGCGGTTTCACCTTTATCTGGTGATAGCCGCTTTGGCCACCCTGCCTTATGGAAAAATGGGCCACGCGGTCTTCGGCGCGATGAACATCTACTTTCGTCCGCACGGACCCAAGGGCGCGTTCCCCAAGCTGGACCTTGAAAATTCCGAAGTTTTCGGCGTCGGCTCGGTCGAGCTTTTCACCAAAAGGCAGCTTCTGGGCCTTGAGGCCTGCGTCCGCTGCGGGCGGTGCCAGTCGCGTTGCCCCGCTTACAATACAGGCAAGCCCCTGAACCCGAAAAAGGTGATACAGGACCTGAAAACCCATTTCCACGCAAAAGCGCCCCTCCTTGCGCAGGGCAAGGGCGATGACTTCAAGGGGGCGATGATAGACGGCGGGGGCGTCCTCTCCGATGAGCTGTGGAGCTGCACCACCTGCAGGCATTGCGTCGAGGTTTGCCCAATGCGGATAGAGCACGTGCGGGCCATGGTTGACATGCGCCGCCATCTGGTCCTCATGGAAGGCCAGATGCCCGACGAGCTGGTCTCTTTGAATAAAAACCTTGAAAACAATTTCAACCCCTGGGGCGTGGGGTGGTCCGCCAGGAACGACTGGATGGAGCGAAGGGGGGTAAAGCCCCGCATCCTCACCGAGGAGGACCCCTCCTTGGAAATACTTCTATGGATCGGATGCGCGGGCGCTTTCGACGACCGCTACCAGAGGGTGGTGGCTTCCCTCGTCCGCCTTCTGGAAAAGGCGAATGTGAGCTTCGGCGTTCTGGGCGTACCCGAAAAGTGCTGCGGCGAACCTGCCCGCTCAACGGGCAACGAATACCTTTACCAGATGCTCGCGACCGAAAACATCGAAACGATGAACAGCCTCGGCGTAAAGAAAATCGTGACTCCCTGCCCGCACTGCCTCAAGACCCTCTCCGGCGAATATCCGCAGTTCGGCGGCAATTACGAAGTTGTCCACCACTCGGTTTTTCTGGCCGAGCTGATGCGCAGCGGGCGTCTCGGAGGAGGGAAGGCGGCGCTTGACTCCGTGACTTTCCACGACTCCTGCTATCTCTCGCGCTACGCCGGAATAACGGGCCAGCCAAGGGAGATACTCTCCGGCGTCGTCTCGGGAAAAATCATAGAGATGCCCCGTTGCGGGGAGGAAAACTTTTGCTGCGGCGCTGGCGGCGGACGGATGTGGATGGAAGAGCACGGCACCCGCATAAACCAGGTACGCACCGAAGAGGCCCTGGCGACGGGCGCCGCCGCCGTGGCCACAGCCTGCCCCTTCTGTCTCACCATGCTTCTGGACGGGGTCAAGGCCGCGAAGAAAGAGGAAGAGGTTCAGGTCCTGGACGTGGCCGAAGCTCTGGAAAGGTCGCTTTCATGAACCGCGCCGCGCTTTTTTTATCGCTATTCATGATTTTCTCCCTCCCGGCCTTTTTCGCGGGAACCGCCTGGGCCAGGGGAGGGTACTCGGTCGATGATTGCCTTGAATGCCACGGCGACGCGGATATAAAAGGCAAAACAGCCTCCTCGGGCCGCAGCGTATTCATAGACCCAGCTCGATTCGCCGCCACCACCCACGGGCAGGGAGAAATCGCCTGCATCGACTGCCACGTCGGAGCCAACCTCGGCTCTCACCCGAAAGATGGGTACCCCAGGCCGGATTGCACCTCGTGCCATAAGGAAAAAGGGGCCATCTCCGGATTCGGGGACGCCCTTGCAAGGTGGAGCATCGCCGGACACGCCAAGGGCGATTTTTCACGCAGATATTCAAAGTCGGAGTGTCTGGCCTGCCATCAGGGGGCGGGGGCGCACGGCGAGGATGGATTGACGGGAGATGATTGCCGCGTCTGCCACAGGCCCGCCGAGAAAATAAAAGCCGGAGAAAAGGGATTTCACGTCGACGCGGCGGGAGGCGGGCTTTTTTACAGCTTTGCCGGAAATCTTTACTCGCTCCTGCTCATTCTGGGTGCGCTGGCGGCGGTGTCGGCCCCGATTTTCAGGGCCGTCAGGGCAAAAAAAGAGAAGAAATCCTGATAAGGAAACCTAAATAGGAGATTAAGAAAATGCGCGCCAACGACCCCGTTATAATTTCAGCATGCAGAACGCCCATCGGATCTTACCTGGGCTCTCTTTTGCCCTTTTCAGCTCCAGCCCTTGGGGGCGTGGCGATAGCGGGGGCTGTCAGGCGCTCCGGCATCGACCCCGCCCTGGTGGAAGAGTGCATAATGGGCAATGTCATACAGGCTGGACTTGGGCAAAATCCCGCTCGTCAGGCGACGCTGGCCGGCGGGCTTCCCAATTCGGTCAACGCGCTCACCATCAACAAGGTTTGCGGCTCAAGCCTCAAATCCGTAATGCTGGCCGCGCAGGCGATCAAGGCGGGCGACGCCGAGGTCATTGTCGCCGGCGGCATGGAATCCATGTCCAATGCACCGCACATCCAGCGCAACCTCAGGCAGGGGGTGCGCCTGGGGAATTTCACCACTGTCGACGCAATGATTCACGACGGCCTCTGGTGCGCCTTCAACAATTCCCACATGGGCAACGTAGCTGAATACACCGCCCGCAAAGCCGAACTTAGCCGCGAGGAGCTCGACGCCTTTTCTGTGGATAGCCAGCGCAAGGCCGGGGCGGCCGCCGCTGCTGGGGCTTTTGACGAAGAGATAGAGCCAGTCGAAATTTCCCAAAAGAAGGGCCCCGCGATAAAGTTCGCCCGCGACGAGGCCGCCAAGCCGGAAACCACCATGGAAATACTGTCAAGGCTTCGCCCCGCCTTCGAAGAGGGGGGCATGGTGACCGCCGGAAACGCCCCCGGCCTTACCGACGGCGCGAGCGCTCTTGTGGTGACATCCAGGGCTTTCGCCGAGAAGCACGGGGCTCCGGTTCTCGCCGTCATCAAGGAATACGCATCTTACCACGGCCAGCCAAAAGACCTCTTTTTCGCCCCCATCTACGCCGTGCGGAAGGTCATGGAAAAAGGCGGCTGGTCGATAAACGATTTCGATTTTATCGAGGCGAACGAGGCTTTCGCTTCCCAGTGCCTCGCCGACGCCAAGGGTCTTGGCTGGGATCCCTCGCGCGTTAACGTCAACGGCGGCGCGATAGCTCTTGGCCACCCCATCGGCGCAAGCGGCGCAAGGGTGCTGACCACCCTTCTTTACCTGATGAAGTCAAAGGGGGGTCGCAGGGGCCTGGCCACCCTTTGCCTCGGCGGCGGCGGCGCCGTAGCGATGGCCGTCGAGCGCGAAAACCAGTAAGTTCAAAGATTATAGATGGAAAGGGCTAAAGATGGCTTACACGAACATCACCCTTCATAAGGAGGGCGCGGTCGCAATCCTTACCGTTAACAGGCCCAAGGCCCTTAACGCGTTAGACGACCTCACCTTCGACGAAATAGCGACCGCCATAGGCGAGGTGGGCGCGGACAATGAGGCGAGGGTGCTTCTGGTGACGGGAAGCGGCGAAAAGGCTTTTGTCGCCGGAGCCGACATCCCCAGCCTTCGCGCCCTTGAGTCGGCCTTCGACGGAGCGGCTCTCTCCCGCAAGGGGCAGGAGGTTTTCGATCTTGTCGAACGGCTGGAAAAACCCGTCATCGCGGCGATTAACGGCTTCGCCCTCGGCGGCGGCTGCGAATTCGCCCTCGCCTGCGACATCCGCATAGCCGCGGATACCGCCAAGCTCGGTTTTCCGGAGATAAACCTCGGGCTCATCCCGGGCTACGGCGGCACCCAGAGATTGCCCCGCCTCGTCGGGGTGAGCGTGGCCAAAAGACTCCTTTTCACGGGAGATATGGTCGATGCAGCCACCGCCCTCAAGATCGGCCTCGTAGACGAGGTGGTCGGCGCCGGCGAATTGATGGAAAAGGCCAAAAACCTTGCCGATATCTTATCCCAAAAAGCCCCCCTGGCCCTTCGCCTTGCCAAGCGCGCCGTGAACGAGGGGCTTGAATCCGACCTCGACCGAGCCCAAATCCTCGAAGCTTCACTTTTCGGTATAGCCTGCGGGAGCGAGGACAGGGTGGAGGGTACGAGCGCGTTCCTGGAAAAAAGAAAGCCCTCGTTCAAGGGCCGTTGAGGTGTCCGATGGATATATTCCAGCGCTCGATCCATTCAAACGTCAAGGAGCTTGACGACGGCTTTTTTCTAGTCACCAGCCAGATGCTTGACCTTGAGCACTCCATGCATCTTGAGCTTTTGGTGAGCGTTTCCGATGGCCGGATTGAAAGGGCCAACGCGGTGATGTCGAAGGTTCCCTTCGCTAAATGCCACATGGGTGCGGAGGGGATTAAAAAACTGGCGGGGATGAAGATAGAGCGCGGCATAATGGGCAACATAAACAATGCGGTAGGTGGCCCACGCGGCTGCTCGCACATGGTGGAGTTGGTCTGCGACGCGGTAAGGCTCATAGCGATGTTGCGCATACGCGCGCGGACCCGTTACGGCGAAATCGAAAGGAAAAACAAGACCGACGAGGATGTCATCGCGGAGCTTGGAGTGTTTCTGAGAAACTCATGCCTCGTTTTCGCGGATGAGGCTAAAACAAAGGATTAGCCTAAGCCCGGCTCGGTAAAGTTTTTCCTGAATTCGGCTGTTCTGGCAACGTATTCCCGCGCCTTTTCCCTGAACTTGGGGCCGGACGGCACCACCTTCACCTCGAAATGCTCTTTCATTCCCTCGTCGGAAAGGCGCGCAGTGGCGTCGGCGGAGGGTCGAAAGCGTCCATCAACGAGATCTCCTGAGACGGCGCAGAGAGAGCACCTGAACCCCCCGCCCTTGAGCGCCGTTATCTCATTTTGGTTGCAGGTGGGGCACATTCCCTCGGGGCCCATCCAGCCCCTTTCCCCCTTGGCAAGCGCTGCGCCCGCCCTGGCGGCGCGCTCCATCGCATCCCTGTCGTCAAGAATTTCGCCCGGCCCCTGCCCGTAGCCGTTAAAGCCGTCCAGGGGGCGGATTCCGATGAAGTGGAGCAGGGTCAAGAGCTGGGGAACTGAAGAACCCTCCCA
>SRXB01000374.1 GCA_009724975.1 bacterium
CGCGATTTCATAAAGGCTAGCATCGAATACAAAAAGAAGAGGGGAGCCTGCTGAGTTGAAGTCCAAAAAGGTCAAAATCGGGCCGGTCGAGATAGGCGGCGGCGCGCCGCTGGCGCTGATAGCCGGGCCGTGCGTAATCGAGTCCGAAGAGCTCGTAATGGATGTAGCCGGAGAGCTGGCGGAGCTTACCCAGCGCCTTGGCGTGCCCTTAATCTTCAAGGCCTCCTACGACAAGGCCAACCGCACATCCGTAACCTCCTTTAGAGGCCCCGGGATTGAGGAAGGGCTTAAAATCCTGGAAAAGGTCCGGCGCGAATTTCAAGTGCCGGTCCTCTCCGACGTCCACTCGGTTCAGGAGGCCGCAGCGGCGGCGCAGGTGCTTGACGTCATACAGATTCCCGCCTTCCTTTGCAGGCAGACCGACCTATTGGTCGCAGCGGGAAAGACCGGAAAGCCGGTGAACATCAAAAAGGGGCAGTTCCTCGCCCCCGACGACATGAAAAGCGCGGCGCTGAAGGTTGAATCGGTAGAGGGACACGGCGGCGTCACCCTCACCGAGCGCGGCACTACCTTCGGTTACAATTACCTGGTCGTCGATTTCAAGGGATTCGCCGAACTTGGCTCCCTCGGCTACCCGGTAGTCTTCGACGCAACCCATTCGGTTCAGCACCCTGGCGCGGGTTGCGGCGTATCGGGGGGCGATTCCTCCAAGGTTCCGGCGCTGGCGCGGGCCGCCGCCGCCGTAGGGATGGACGCCCTCTTCATCGAGACCCACCCCGACCCCCAAAAGGCCCGCTGCGACGGCCCAAACTCCATAAAACTCTCCGAGGTGGGCAGGCTTTTGCGCTCAGTGCTCGCCATCGACAGCGCGAGGAGAACCTCGCCGTGAGCGTCGTCGAAACCGGCAGGCGCGTACTTGCCATAGAGGCCCGCGCCCTCGAAAAACTTGGCCAGAGCCTCGACGGGGCTTTCGAGAAGGCCGTCGAGACCCTTTACGGCTGCAAGGGCAAGGTGATACTCACCGGCATGGGCAAAAGCGGCATCATCTGCCGCAAAATAGCCGCCACCCTAAGCTCCACCGGAACCCCCGCCTTCTTTCTTCACCCCGCCGAGGGAGCCCACGGCGATCTGGGGGTCCTTTCGGGCGGTGATGTGATTGTAGCCGTCTCAAATTCGGGGGAAACCGCCGAACTCCTCGGCCTTTTGCCACTGATCAGGCGCATGGGCCTTCCTTTAATCTCGATAACTGGCGAGATGAACTCCACGCTGGCGAGAAAGTCCGACGTGGTCCTCTTTTTGCCGGTGAAGGAAGACGCCTGCCCGCTCAACCTCGCACCAATGGCCTCCACCACCGCAACTTTGGCACTCGGCGACGCCCTCTCGGCGGCCCTTATGGAAAAGCGCGGCGTCTCCGCCGAGGATTTCGCCCTCGTCCACCCCGCTGGGTCGCTTGGGAGGAGGCTCACCCTCACCCTCGAAGACCTTATGGTGACGGGAGAGGGGATCCCGAGGGTGAAAAAGGGTGAGAAGATGCGTGGGGTAATCCCCGAAATCTCCGGCAAGGGGATGGGGTTCACCGGCGTCTTCGACGACGCGGGAAATCTCCTCGGAATCATCACCGACGGAGACCTTCGCCGAGGCATGGAGGCCCGGGAGAACTTCCTTGAGGTGACGGCGGGCGAACTCATGCATGAAAACCCCAAGTCCGCTCCCACGACCATGCTCGCCGCCGACGCCCTCAGGCTAATGGAAAAGCACTCCATCACCAGCCTCTTCGTGGTGGGGGAAAAGGGCGAGGTGCTTGGGGTCACGCACATACACCATCTGGTGAAGGCTGGCCTTTGATGGAAAAATCCTCCCTTTTCGCCGACGCCATGATTTTGATGCTGGACGTGGACGGCGTCCTGACCGACGG
>SRXB01000375.1 GCA_009724975.1 bacterium
GCCGCACCCATGCTCGCACCCATCGAACACCGCATTGCCATCGAACTCAACGTCCGCCCAGCCCAGGTCAATGCTGCCATTGCCCTGCTCGACGAAGGCGCAACCGTGCCCTTCATTTCCCGTTACCGCAAGGAGGTGACCGGTGGCCTGGACGACACGCAACTGCGGACGCTGGAAGAACGCCTCGGTTACCTGCGCGAGCTGGAAGACCGCCGCGCCGCCATCCTCGCCAGCATCGACGAACAAGGCAAGCTGACGCCCGAACTGAAGGCCGAGATCAACGATGCGGAAACGAAACAACGCCTCGAAGACCTCTATCTCCCATACAAGCAGAAACGCCGTGTCCAGATTTACGAGAGCCCTTGCCCTTGCCGCGCTTTCATTTGCGCTTGTGACGGGTCTTCTCTCCCCCTCTCTCGCCGAGGCCTTCAAAAGGACCGAGGTTGGGGAAACCGCCAAGGACTTCACCCTGCCCGCCCTTGATGGCGAAAAGGTAACCCTTATGAAATCACTGGGGCCGAAGGCCACCCTCGTCGCCTTCTGGGCGGCGTGGAGCCCAAGAAGCCTCCCGATGCTGACCGACATGCAGACCTTTTTGGGCGAGCACGAAAAAGACGGTCTGAAGGTGCTGGCTGTAAATGTCGAGCACCAGTCATGGAGCCCCGAGGACGAACCGAAGATACGCGAAGCCGTAAAGGCCGCGTCGGCGACCTACACCGTCCTCCTGGACAAGGATTTCGCCGTTTACAACGATTACGGCGTGGTTGTCGTCCCCTCTCTTGCCCTCCTGGACAAGGACGGAAAGATCGTATCCATCACAAACGGCTACTCCTCAACCGGCAAGGACGCCCTGAAGGAAGAGGTCCTCAAGGCCCTTGGCCTCGTGAAGGCCGAGGAAAAGGTCGCCAAGAAGGATGAGGACGGCTACAAGGCCAATCCCCTGGCAGTCCGCCACCTCATGATGGCCGAAAAGTTTCTTGATAAAAAAATGTACTCGAAAGCCGAAAGCGCGGCCAAGGACGCCATCGGCAAAGACGGCGAATACGCGCTCGCCTACAAGGTTCTCTCCGAGGCCCTCAAAAAGCAGGGCAAGGAAGAGGAGAGCGCCGCCGCCGTGAAAAAATTCGACGAGCTTGAGACAAAATACAAGGCCGCCGCCCCCGCTGAGCCGAAAACCGAGGAGCAAAAGGACGCAAAGCCCGCCGACGGCAAGGGTTCAGGCACCTCCATGTCCCCGGCTGACAAAGGCAAGTCCCCCGCCTAGCTAAAAATATCCGCCTGCAAAAAGGCCGCCCTCAAAGGCGGCCTTTTTATTTCACAAAACCCCGAGCTGGGCCAGTTCGCGCTCCACAAGGGGCTCCCAGCCCCTGTTAGCCGCAGGGTTGGCGGGACTTGGGTGGGTGATGCGCCCGAACTCGACCCCCAAGCCACAAAGAGCCTCCTTTGCCCTCGACTCCGCCCAGCCACCTACGCCTATGACCATCTTCGGCCTCAATAAATCCACGTAGCTCCGAAGGGCCTCGTCGCAAAGGGGGAAAAGCCTCGCGCGCTCGGCAGGCCTTAGCTTGTCGGGTGTGATGTTTTTCCCGCTCTCCTCCATGAAGATGAGCGGGCAGTAATTGAGGACGAAAAAGCGCGAAAAAAAGTTTGCGGGCGAGCCGAAGCGCGAAGCGGCCCAGCCCCAAAGCCTCTTGCCGCTCACCTCGCTTCGAGGGCATCCGAACCCCTCCACCTTGCGCCTGGGGTGCTCGCGACGGGGTTTTTCTATTCGCCCGCCAAGCTCCATCCACCCAGAAACGGCTTTCACCTCGCCGAAAGGTACGCCGGTCTGCGCCATGCCCCACGGCCCGGGGTTCATGCCCACGAAAACCGCCTCCTTGGGGCCGCTTCCATACCTTTTCCAATACTC
>SRXB01000376.1 GCA_009724975.1 bacterium
GACGGCTCAAAGAAACTTGGCGCCGCCGTCCCGCTTTCCACCTTCACCGAAATAGTCGAAAAGGAAAAAAAGGTCTTCGAGCGCGTGGTTGTCTGCACCAGCTGCCACAACCCGCATTTTGGCTTTCTCTCCGAAACCGGCAAAATGGAAACCTTTGAAAAGAGCGACCGCAAGCAGGGCGACGCGCTTTTGAGGCTTCGGGACCAGAACAACACCCTTTGCCTCGCCTGCCACGCCTGATCTTTACAAGGACTAAGGGGCTGGCCATTCGGCCCAACTCCTCTGCCTCGGCATTTTTGGCTGAATTTATAAAGCCCAAATGCCGATGATAGAATAGAGCGGGAAAAACGAAAGTTTACACGCAGGACAGCCCCGAGGATTTAAAAGGCCAGGCCGTCCCCGTGGAATTGGCGGTAAGTTTATGCACTTCAGATGGGAAATAAAATCGGCGCTTATCGCGGTAGCCCTCATGGCGGCCGCGACGCCTTTGTTTTCCGAGGCATACGCCGTTCCGACGACATGGGCGAAATACCCTCCGGCGGTCGCCAACCACCCCGGCGGCGGTCCCTGGGGCGGGCACATCCTTGACTTTGCCACCGAATATGACGCCACCGGCAACATCAAGCGCATGTACGCCGCCACAAAGGGCGGCCTTTACAAGTTCGACATCTTCCAGAACCACTGGTACGAATCCGGCTCCGGAATTCCAAGCTCCAAACTTACCTCCGTAGACGTCTGCCAGCAGAGCACCGGCAACCTGATAGCTTCGGTATCCGCGCCGGCCTCCGTCGACCCGCTTCAAGACGGCGGCGGCGGCGTATACCTCTCCGGCGACTACGGCGGCACCTGGACCCGGATAGACCCAGCAAAATTCGTCAACAACTACAAAACCCCCTTCAATTTCATCTCGGTGGCGATAGATCCCGCCGACACCGCGCACCTTTTCGCCGCCGCCAACGACGAGGACAAATACGGCTCGACCGAGCGCGACATAATCTTCGAATCGACGGACGGCGGAAACACCTGGCTCGTGCCCGACCCGACCAACGGCGGCGCCCTCTCTCCCAAAATAGAGATGGCCAACGACTTCAACACCCAAAAGATGCAAGTCGCCACGGATGGCACGCTTTATTACCACGGCCAGAGCCCGACCATTTACCGCTACCGCAAAAACGCCTCTATCGCCGAGGCGCTAAAATCCTTTTCCCTGACCGATCCCTGCAACGTAAACGATTTCGCGCTAGTAGAAGGCTCCCCCAGAAAACTTCTCGTCGCTGCGGGCCTTTGCGGACTATGGCAGGGAGTGGAGAACGGCCCGCTCGTAAGCGACTGGAGCTGGACGAAGATAAAAGACGCCCCGACCGCCGCCGATGGCGCGCCGGAAATTTCCGCAGTCGCCGTGGACCCCACCAATCAATCCCACATCTTCTACTCCGCCTACGATTTTTACCGCATGGGCGCATCGGAGGTCTTCGAGAGCGCCGACGGCGGCCTGAACGTGCAGTCCCTGTCGCTCCCCGAGCGGCAGATGAACATCACCCATATTATCGCCGACGCTGGCGGCTCCTATATCGCGGAATACAACTCGGGCCTCTTTCGCAGGGGGCTTTCGGGCGGGTATCAGTACTCCGGCGCGGGCCTTTGCGCCCACGAGGTAAACCAGTTCGATTTCAACCCCTCCGGCTCCAACAGCGGCACCGGTGGAAACGAAATAGCGGTGACGGGCGGGAACCTCTCCTCTGGAAACGGCAACGGCGGCGTCTCTATCTGGACCCCCTCGGTAGGGTGGAGCAGGGCCGCGGATACCGGCTACGACCCGGGCAGCGCCACGCGTATGATCGGTTACGCCACCGCGAACAAGCTGTGGCTCTCCGTCGAAGGGTTCAACATCTTTTCCGGCGCAAGGGC
>SRXB01000075.1 GCA_009724975.1 bacterium
AAAGAGGCGAGGCGCGACGCCGCAAAGAGGCGCGAGGAGTTCTCAAGGAGGATATCGCCCCTTAAAAGAGAGGTCGAGGGGGCCGAAAAGCGCATCGGGGATGTGGAGGCCCGCCTCGGTGAGGTGGAGGGGCTTTTGGTCATGCCGGAGGTTTATTCGAATCCCGAAAAGCTCGCCGACCTCTCACGCGAGCGAACCTGCCTTGAAAAAGACCTTCTTGAATTGACCGCCAGGTGGGAGGAGTCGGCGCTGGCGCTCCAGGAGCTGGAGAGGGAGCTTCGGGCGGAGCTTTTGGAGTGAGGCCGAGGGAGGAGTTCGCAGGGGGGTTTTCCCAAAAGGTTGGCCGGATTCTCCCCCATTCCGTGCGGCAGTCGCTCTGGTGCGAGGCCCTTTCAACCCTTCTCCCCTCGGACGCCGCCTTTTTAATAGATTATTGCGCAAGGCAGGCCCGCGTAAGCGCCGAGGGCAAGGCCGCTTACCTGCCGCTGGTGGATTTTAGGGCGGTTAAGGCGAGGGTCGGCGGCGCGAGGCTCTACTCCATTTTGGAGATGGCGAGGCGCGAGGATTTTTCGGCGTGCCTCCTTCTTCTGGAGGATCACGGTCCCCGCAACGCGCCCGACCGGCTCGGGCCGCCGCCGGACCCCATATGCGAGAATATGTCGCTGGGCCACCGCAAGGCGGCGGCGAGGGGAGTTCGCTCCCCGGTTCTTGAAAGGCTTTTGAAGGACCCCGATCCGAGGGTGGTACGGGAGGCTTTGAGGAATCCGAGGCTCAGGGAGGAGGAGGTGGTGGCGATAGCGTCGCGCAGGCCCTCGCCCGAGGAGCTTTTTCACAACCTCGCGGCGGCTCCCGAGTGGATAAAGAGGGGGGCGGTGCAGAGGGCGGTTGTCTTCAACCCTTACGCGCCGGTGACGCTGGTTGTTTTTCTTCTGGTCTGCCTCGCCTCCCAGACCCTTGACGAGGCCGCAAACGCAAACGGGCTCCCCGACGCGGTGCGCTGGGGAGCCCGAGAGATTCTTTCGTGGGAGAGGCTTTAGGCCTGCTTTTCCTCGCTCTTTGATTCGAGTCTGGCGGCGGCCTCGGCCTTCTGGGCCTCTTCTATCTTCTTTCTTGCGGCTTCGGCTCTGGCGGCCTTCGCCTCAAGGTCCCCAAGTTCCTCTTCATCGGGGTTGTTCAGCCCCTTTTTGAAGCTGCGGACGCCTTTGCCGAGTCCTCCCATCAGTTCGGGGATCTTCTTTCCGCCGAAGATGAGCATTACGACAACAAGAATTATCAGCAACTCCGGCATACCAATGCTACCCATCACATATCTCCATCGTGTGTTTAAAGTAGGTGTTAGCTTCTAACATAAAACCGGCGACTATTCAACGAATCAATCAGTAGTCGCGGTGTTTCTCAAGGTTCTGGAACTTGGTGAAGTTTCCGTCGAAGCCAAGCTCAACGTCGCCGGTTGGGCCGTGGCGCTGCTTGCCGATTATTATCTCAGCCTTGCCCTTTATGCTGTCGGGTATGTCGCCCACGCCCCCCTTTTTGTTGAGTTCCTGCCTGGCGTAAACCTCTTCGCGGTAGACGAAGAGGACTACGTCGGCGTCCTGCTCTATAGCGCCCGATTCGCGAAGGTCGGAGATCAGGGGGCGCTTGTTGGGGCGCTGTTCGACGCTTCGGTTGAGCTGGGAGAGGGCTACGACGGGGATGTTGAGCTCTTTTGCGAGGGCTTTCAGCGAGCGGGATATTTCGCTTATCTCCTGCTCGCGCATGTCGTGCTTGCCTTTGGCGCGCATGAGCTGGAGGTAATCGACGATGAGGAGCTTTATCTTGTGCTCCTTGAAGAGCCTTCTGGCCTTGGCGCGAAGCTCAAGGGTGGAGATGGCGGGGGTGTCGTCGATGAATATGGGCGCTTCGGCCAGAACTCCGGCGGCGCGAGAGAGTTTGCCCCAGTCTTCCTGCTGTATCATGCCGCGCCTTAAGTTTTGCGAGTTTATGCGGGCCTCGGCTGAGAGTAGGCGCATGACGAGCTGTTCCTTGCTCATTTCCAGGCTGAAGAAGGCGACGGGTATGTTTTCCTTGGTGGCGGCGTATTGGGCGATGTTGAGGACGAAGGAGGTTTTTCCCATGCCGGGTCGGCCCGCGACGATGATCAGGTCGGAGGGCTGGAGTCCGGCGAGCATGTCGTCGAAGTCGTAAAACCCCGTCGGCACGCCGGTTATCATCTCTTTTCTGCCGTGCAGCTCCTCAAGTTTCTTCAAAGAGCCCTTTACCAGCTCCTTCATCGTGGCGAAGGAGGCCCCGATCTCGCGGGAGGCTACGTCGAGTATCGCCTGCTCGGCGCGGTCCAGGTATTCCTCGACCTCGTTGCCCGAGGTGTAGCCCTCGTCGGCGATTTTGAGGGAGGCGGTGATGAGGTTTCGAAGAATAGAGAGTTTGCGGACGATTTTGGCGTGGTGTACCGCGTGCTCGACCGAGGGGACCTGCGCGGTGAGTTCGGCGATGAAGGTCGGGCCGCCGACGCGGTCGAGGTTGCCGGAGGCGCGCAGGGAGTCTATCAGGGTGATGGTGTCAATGGGGTTGCCGCGCCCGCCAAGCGCTTCCATCGTCTCGAAGAGAAGCTGGTTGCCGCTGCGGTAGAAATCCTCTTTTTTTATGAGGTCGGCGACGTGGGAGAGTACTTCGTTGTTGAGGAGGATGGCCCCAAGAACTGAGCTTTCGGCTTCGAGATTGTGGGGCGGAACACGGTAAAAGGAGGTGTCCGCTTTCCTTGGCTCGTTCATGGCGGTCCGCTGGAAGGAAAAAGGGGCGGGGGTAATCCCCGCCCCGAGAGCATACTATTTCTCTTCTTCGACTACTACCTTGATCTTGGCCTTGACGCCGCCGTGGAGCTTTATAGCGACGTCGAACTCGCCCACGTGCTTGATGGCGACTTCGGCGGAGACCTGCTTTCTCGTGACCTGGGCGAATCCCTTTTCGTGGATCGCCTTTTCGATTTCGGCGGGGGTGACGGAGCCGAAGATGTGGTTGCCGTCGGCGGTCTTGCGGGCGAAGGTGAGGGTGAGCCCCTCAAGTTCCCTTGCAAGTTCCTCGGCGCGGTCCATTTCGCGCTTGCGCTTGGCTTCGAGGGTCTTTTTCTGGTGGGTGATGGCGTTCACCTTCTTGGGGTCGGCGAAGTAGGCCAGCCCCTGGGGTATCAGGTAGTTTCTTCCGTAGCCGTCTCTTACCGTGACGATGTCGCCGACGGTGCCGAGGTTGGCGACGCTTTCCTTAAGGATGACTTTCATCGGTTCCTCTCCTTTTGGTGAGAACTCGTTTAAATTTTAATCCGTCGTCTTCGCCGGAGGGGCGTTTATCTTGGAGCCGAAGTCGAACCAAAGGTCGAAGGCCCCGAACGCCGCCACTAAAAGTGGCGTTACCGGCGTGTTTATGATGATTATCGCCCATGTGGGCCACCTTATCAGGCGCGGCGTGTTTCGCGCGGTGAAAAAGTGGTCTATTATGGCGATTCCCTGGAAAAAGTAGGCCGTCGCCGTCGCGATGAGAAGGTTTATGCCGACCAGCCGAAGCCAGTCTTTCCCAACCGCCGTCAGCGCCCCCGCCGCTATGAATAGCCATACCATGTTTGCGGGCAGCCTCTTTTGGTTCCAGTTTTCAAGTACCGCGCCGTTCTTTCTCAGGATGCTCCTGAGGAAGACGGCGTTCGCCCAGCCCGTCATTATCGCCACCGAGGCGAAGATGCCGAAAAAGGAGTTCGACGCGAAGGTGAGGGCGGCTTTTAGCGCCTCTATCTCTTCGGGCGGCACCTGTTCCGGCGAGGCCGAGAGGATTTGCGGGAGTTTTTCCTCCCACTGTTTGGCCACCGAGGCTATGAACTCCGGCAGGGTCATCCCTTCGGAGGTTGCCAGCGCGCCCAGAAGGGCGAGGGTGGCGAGGCAGGAGATGGCGGCGTAAAGGCCGATTATTCCCGCCGGGTCTTTGTTTTCCTTTATCCCTATTCCCAGCGCCACCCCGCCGAGCCCGAACTGCGCCAGATAGGAGGCGGAGTCGGGAGGGGAGATAAGCGCCACCAGGACCGCCGATACCGCCGAGGCTGTCGCCGCGAGGGCCGCGCCCGACCTCCATGCGAGGAGGGCAATCGGCAGGGGGCAGAAGAACGCGGCCGCGAAACCCGCCGGAAGAGCCAGCGAGAGGCCGTAGAGGCCGCCCGAAAGGGCCGCCGCCGCCGCGCAGTTTTTAAGTGCGTCCCGACGCGAGGTCAACCTGCGAGGTTGCTCGTGTAGGGGAGGAGCGCCACGTTGCGCGCGCGCTTGATTTCAAGGGCTACGGCGCGCTGGTGGTAAGAGCAGGTTCCGCTGATGCGGCAGGGTACGATCTTGCCGCGGTCGGTGATGAACTGGTTCAGCAAAAGGGGCTCTTTATAGGTGAGGGGCATGTCGGGGTGCGCGCAAAAGCGGCAAACCTTACGGCGACGTCCGCGTTTGAAAGCCATGTTTTGTATCTCCTTTGAATTTTCTGTGAATTTTTGGGGGCCGCTTAGGCGTCTTCTTCGGAGAACTCTTCGCCCTCGCCCTCTTCACCTTCCTCGTCCTCGTCCTTTTCAAGGGCGCGGATGGGGGCTTTGGTGGGCACGGGGGCGCTGATGTGCTCCTCGATCTCGGGAAGGGCGGCGGAATCCACGCCTTCGGCGAGCTTGACGACCTGGTACTTCACGATTTCGTCGATGAGGTTGAGCTGGTGTTCCAGGTTTGTGGCCACCTTGCTTTCACCGGCGAATTCGAGAAGGACGTAGTAGGCCCTCTTCTGGCGCTTGATTTCGTAAGCCATGTCGCGAAAGCCCCAGCGCACGGTCTTGAGCATGCGGCCTCCGGCATCGGTCACGAAACCTCTGCTTTTGTTGATGAGATTCTCGATCCCGTCGTTGCCTATGGTGGCGTTGATCAGGATGAGAACTTCGTACTTCCTCCAGGGTGTTGCCATTTCTTGCTAGCTCCTTTCGAGTCTATATCACCCGATACAGTGTCGGGCGCAAGGAGGATTAAGGGCGCAAAAAGCTACGCAGGCCGTGGCTTTTATTCGCCACCGCTTTGCGCGGGCTCGTGGTGCGCCCGGTTACGGAAACGCCCTTATACAGAAATAAGCCGGCCAATGCAAGGGTCTTTAGGTTTTTCGCCTTTGCGCGGGCTGGTTATTTGGCGCAGGTGGGTTGCGCGGGCGCGGGCGGGCCGGATGCCTTGCGCCGCCGACGGGGAAGGTGTTTTAAAATTTTTTTCGTCGCGCCGCAGTAAAATCCTTTTGTCTTTTGGCCCAACCCTTTATCATTAAAAAGTTTTACTGATAATCAGAGCTGCGCAAATGTTTTGAAAGGGGCTTCCAAAGCCTGTAATCGCCGCGATGGACCAAAAGAGACTTTTGAAATTCACCCTGCCCGTTTTTTCGCTGGCGATTTTTTCGCTGGCGCTGTGGGCGCTTTCAAAAACGCTCAGCGCTTACAGTTTCGCCGATCTGACGGGCTCTTTCCGGAGCCTCGGCCTAAAGCCCAAGCTGATGGCGATAGGCCTCACCGCGGCGAATTACCTCGTTCTCTCCTGCTACGATTTCATGGCTCTTATCTATGCGCGCCGAAAGCTTCCCATTCACCGCATAGCGTTCGCCTCGTTCACTGGTTACGCGGTAGCCACCAATACCGGCACATATTCCCTGCTGGCGGCCAGCGGGGTGCGTTTCAAGCTTTACGCGGGCTGGGGGCTGAAGGCGGGGGAGATAGCGCAGGTAATAGGCTTTAGCACCGTCTCGCTCTGGATAGGATTTCTGGCGCTTGCCGGAACCTCCTTCATGCTTGAGCCCGGCGAGCTGGCTCTTTTGCCCGGCCTCGACGGCGGCGTCATCTTCTGGATAGGCGCGGTATGCGCTTTTCTGGCCGCCGCTTACATGGGGGGGAGCCTTCTTCACAAGTCCGAGTTCCGCATAGGCAAGTTCGGCCTTCGCATGCCTCCCCCCGGGATGGCCGTTAGCCAGCTTCTTTTTTCCTGCGCCGACTGGCTCATAATGGCTGGCGTTCTTTACGTCCTTTTGCCCGAAGGGCTGCCGATAACCTTCTTCCGCTTCCTGGGCCTCTTTTTGCTGGCGCAGGTGGCGGGCCTCGTAAGCACCATCCCTGGAGGGCTGGGGGTCTTCGAGGGGACGATTCTGCTCCTGCTCGGCCCCGTTGTTCCGGCCAAGGAGATTCTCGCCCCCATACTGGCCTTCAGGGCGATCTACTATCTCCTGCCGCTGGCGCTGGCCATCGTTCTCCTCGCCCTTAGGGAGGCGGCGGACAATCAGACCGCGCTGGGCAGGTTCATGGGGTGGCTCGGGCCGGCGGCGATGCCCGCAGTGCCCACGGCCCTTGGCCTTGCGACCCTGGGCATGGGCGCGGTCCTGCTCTTTTCCGGCGCGGCTCCGCCAGACCCCGAGCGCATAGAGATGCTAAGGTCTTTTTTGCCGACGGGTGTAATGGAGATCTCCCACTTCGCGGGAAGCGTCTTCGGCTCCTGCCTCCTTGTGCTGGCATGGGGTATTCACCGAAGGCTAGATTCCGCATTCCGCCTCAGTCTCCTTTTTCTGGCTGGCGGCATTCTCGCCTCGATGCTGAAGGGACTGGACTACGAAGAGGCGGCGATACTCTCCGTCTTCTTCATAGCCCTCTCCCTAAGCGGGCGCTTTTTCTACCGCAAGACCTCCACGCTGGACGAACCCTTCTCCCTTCGCTGGACGATGGCGGCGGCGCTTATCCTCATCTCAAGCCTCTGGTTCGGCCAGCTGGTCCAGCGGCATGAGGGTTTTTCCGCGGACCTCTGGTGGCAGGCCTTCGGCGATTCCGCTCCCCGCTCGGCCTGGGCGATGGCCGGTTCGGTGATAGTCCTTGCCCTTTTCACCCTCACCCAGCTTTTCCGCCGACTCTTCGAGACGCCGGCCCTCCCCACGACCCCCGATCTTGAGGAGGTTTATAAAATCGCCTCCGCCTACCCCGAAACGGAGGGGTATCTGGCTCTTTTGGGCGACAAGAAGCTCATGGTCAACGCCGAGCGCAACGCTTTCATAATGTATTCCGTCCACGGGCGCAGCTGGGTCTCCATGGGCGATCCCGTGGGCCCGGGCGAGGATGAGCGCGAACTGGCCTGGCAGTTTTGCAGGCTGACCGACAAACACGGCGTGCGCACAGTCTTTTACGACGTGGGTGAAAAAAACCTCCCCATCTATCTGGACCTGGGACTAAAGCCCCTCAAAATCGGGGAAAACGCCAAAGTGCCGCTTTCCGGTTTCAATCCGGCTTCGTTGCCCGATTCAAACCTTAAGACGATAAAGGAGCGGTTCGAGTCCGAGGGGTATTCCTTCGAGGTGGTGCCAAAGGAAAACGGCGTCTTCATCAACGATGAGCTGGCGCTGGTGTCGGATGGCTGGCTGGGAAGGAAGAAGACGAGAGAGAAGGGATTTTCCGTCGGCTTTTTCGACGAGGACTACATCAACCACTTTCCCATCGCCGTGGCGCGCAAAAACGGCAGGATAGAAGCCTTCGCGGTGGTCTGGCCCGGCTATGGAAAGCGCGAGCTCTCCGCGGATCTAATGCGCTACTGCGACACCGCGCCCCAGGGGATACTCGATTACCTGATGGTAAATCTCCTTTGCTGGGGCAGGGACGAAGGCTACTCCTTCTTTGATTTCGGCACCGCGCCTCTGGAAGCGGTTGGGGAAGGGGAGTACGACGCGGTGTGGAAGCTCTACCGGCCCTCGCTTTTCAGGCTCGGGGCCAACTTCGCCGCTTTCGCCGAGCTTCGCGGCTACAAGGAAAAATTCAACCCCCAGTGGGAGCCCCGCTACATGCTGGTGGAGGGCGCGGTGGGCATACCCGACGCCCTCGCCGACATCGCCGCCCTCATCGGCGAAGGGCTCGGCAAATCGCGCACAAACATCCTAAAGCGCCGCCTCCTTAGGGAAACCCTCAGCGACTGACCTTAGCAGTCCTCCTTCGACGAACTAAATAAACCCCGTCAGGGTAAAAGCTCCCGCACTAGAGAGAGGGCCTCTTCCTTGTTTGTGGTGGTTAGAACCCCGATGGAACCCCTCTCGATTTCATCTCTTACCACCGCTTTTGTCATGACCTTTCCCCTGAAGATAATCTCCAGCTTGTTCCCTATGTTTTCTTTGGTCAAAGCGGCGAAGGCTTTCGACGCCTCAAAATTCAGAATGACCACGACGTCAAGTTTAGGTGGTCTGTCATTCAAAATCATGACACGAATGATCTTGTCAGGTGAAAGCTCGTATTTAGCTGTTTCAACTTCACCGGCAATGCTTG
>SRXB01000076.1 GCA_009724975.1 bacterium
AGGATTCCGGGCATGTCGGACCAGTCGCCCTTCTGGGGGGCCTTTATAGCCTCCACGGTGGACTGGGCGGCCAGTTCTAGCCACATGTAGCCCTTTATCATGTCTTTTTGCACGCCAAGGCCATCGGAGTAGGCCTTGCCGAGCCCCACCTGGCCCACGGGATTGCCCGCCTTGCCCGATTTTTCCAGCCACATGAAGGCTTCCTTGTAGTCGAGCTTGACCCCTACTCCCTGCCCATAAAGGTAGCCCATGCTGGCTTGCGCGAGGGGGTTTCCCTTGGACACGGCCTTTCTCACCCACTGCTCGGTTTTCTTTATGTCGGGCTCGAAGCCTATTCCCGCGCCGTAAAAGACCGCGGTAAGCACCTGGGCGTTCTCGTCGCCCGCCTCGGCTGATTTCTGGGCCCACTTCGCTGCTTCTTTCAGGTTCATCGGAGCCTGCTTGCCGTCGTAGAGGATGCGGGAGAGCTTGAACTGGGCTTTGAGGTCGCCCTTTTCCGCCGCGCCTCTGATGGCGGCCATCTCCTCTTCGGGCAGGTAGCGGGCGGCGCGGGCGCTTTGGGGCTTTTCGGAGGGTTTCGCCTCTTCGGCCAGGGCGTTTGAGGTGAAAACGAGGGCCATGCAGGCCAGAATTATTGTTTTTGCTGGTCTTTTCACTTTGAAAACTCTTTATTTGCGAAATTTTTCAGTCAAGGACGTGTTTGGGCAAAACGAAGGCGGTCAGTTCGCCCTCCATCACCGGCGCGCCGTCCACGGTCACGGTAACTTTGACAATTCTCTTCTTGCCCTCGGCGTTAGTCACCACGGCTTCGGCCCTCATGAGCTGACCAACCGCAACGGGCTTTAAAAACTTCACCGACGCGCCGCCCAGGACCACGTTGGGGTCGTTGACGGCCAGCATGACGGCGTAGTCCGCGAGGCCGAAGGTGAAGCCGCCATGTACGAGGCCGCGCTGGTCGGCGGCCATTTCGGGGGCGGCCAGAAGGGTCACGACGGCGTTTTCCGCCTCAAGTTTTTCGACCTTGCCGACGAGGGAGGGGTTTATCGCGAGGTGGGTGTTCTGCTTCACGGCCTGCCTCCTTTTTAAAGGTTTTTCCACTCTTTGCGGCACTTTTCGGAGAGGGCGGAGAGCTTCTCCAGCACCATAAGCGCTTCCTCAAGAGGCAGGCTCCCCATGCCGCAGGAGGGGGTGAGAAGGCATTGTCTCCTCAGCTGGGCCTCGTCGACGCCGCGCATGGCGAACATGTCTACGTCGAACATAAGTTTGTCGTAAAGGCCCTCGACCGTCACCTCCCTTATTCGGGAGTCGGTGGGGACTATGCCGAAGGCCATGACCCCGCCGGAACCGATGAATTCGGAGATTTTCTCGGCGTAGAGCATGAGTCTTTCGGTGTAGGTGAAGGCGTCGAAATTTACGATGTCCACCCCGCAGCCAAAGAGAAGTTCCCAGTCGGTGTTTCCGCAGCAATGTATGCCCGAGATCGCGCCCCCCTCCTCTATGGCGTTTAGGACGGGATCCCAGAGGGAGAGGACGGTGTTCTGGTCGAGAGTGGAGTAGGCGGAGCCGTAGACCTCCATCACCGGTTCGTCGAGGAAGATTATCACTTCCTTGCCGAAGCCCGAGAGGGTTTTTGCCTGCCAGAGGGCGTTCATCGCTATCTGGCGGGAGACGGCGTCGCGGAAGGTCTCGTCGTTGATGAGCTCCCTGCCGCCGGTGTCCTTGAGGCCCGAAGCGAGCGTGACTGGGCCGGTCACGTGGCCTTTAATATAACAAAGCTCCTTGGGCGATTTGTTTTTCAGCGCCTCGACGAAGGCGTAAAAGCCTTCGGCGCGCTCAATCTTAAGGGCGAAGTGGTCCTCGTTTTTGCCGAGGAAGTTTTCGTAAAGGCCCATGAGCCCCGCGTGGCCCTCAAGGTCGGTGTCGATTTTCACCGTCCCGTTCTCCTCGAAGAGCCCGGGAAAGCCGCTCGCGTATTGGAGTATCATCCCTTCCAGTGCGCTTCTTCTTGGCAACTGGGGCCAGAAAGGGCACTGTGGAAGGTATTTCAGGACCGCCAAAACGGCCTCGGCGGCGCTTTCGTGCGGGAGGCTCCCTATGCCGGTGGCCATTCCCTTCGGGGAAAAAGCTTCTTTCATTTCGACTTCTCCCTTCTGAGGCGCGAGGCCGCGAGGCGCAGTTCGCGCCTAGCCTGGCCGGCCTCGAAGCGGCGCGTTTCCTCTTCCGTTTGCGGAGCCAGCGGCGGCACGTTCTTGGGGCGCTCCCATTCGTCCATGGCGACGAAGGTGAGATAAGCGGAGGAGGTGTGGCGTATCATGCCGGTGCGCATGTTCTCGGCCTCGACCCTGACCCCCACTTCCATGCTTGTGCGGCCCACGAAATTCATCGAGGCTCTCATGGTGAGAAGGTCTCCCACGTAGACCGGGGCGTGGAAATCAAGCCGGTCTATCGAAACCGTAACGACGTTGGCGCGGGCGTGGCGCATCGCCACCGCGGCGGCTGCGTCGTCGATTATCTTCACTATCGTTCCGCCGTGGACGTTTCCGGCGGGGTTGGCGTCCTGGGGCAGCATCAGCCGCGCCATCACCACCTTGGTGTCGCCGACTGTTTTGGGCTTTGTCAGATCACTCAACGCTCTCCTCCGAAAGGGGAATGAATTTCTCCCCATCCTCGACCCAAAAACGCCTCTCCATCTCCTCTAGCAAAGGGCCGAAGGATGAGCGGGTCTTGGCCGACATCAAAATGGCCCCCTCTTTTCGCGCAAGCTCGCCCGCGAGCTTTTCGTCCAGAAGGTCGGCCTTGTTGAAGACCTTGATGACGGGCTTGTCGGAAAGGCCAAGTTCGTCAAGGAGGCTTTCAACGGAAACCATGTGCTTTTCATACGCCGGATTAGAGATATCTACTACATGCAAAAGAAGATTGGCGTCGGAAAGCTCCTCAAGGGTGGCCTTGAAGGCTCCCACGAGCCCCTTGGGCAGTTCGCGTATGAAACCGACGGTGTCGGTTATTATAACCTCTCTCTCCCTCGGAAACCTAAGCCTTCTTGTGGAGGTGTCCAGCGTGGCGAAAAGGAGGTCTTCGGTAAAGACGTCCGAGGAGGTGAGCGCGTTTAAAAGGGTTGATTTGCCTGCGTTTGTATAGCCCACAATCGAGACTATGGGAAGGCCCGCGCGGGTTCTTTTCTTGCGGCGCTGGACCCTGCCCTTGGCGAAATCGTCCAGTTTCCGTTCAAGCTGGGCGATTTTGTCGCGCACGCGGCGGCGGTCCAGCTCAAGTTTAGATTCGCCTGGCCCCCTGCCGCCCACCCCACCCATGAGCCGCGACATCGCCGTTCCTTTTCCCGCGAGGCGGGGCAAAACGTAGCGCAGTTGCGCCAGCTCCACCTGGGTCTTGCCGTCGGGGGTGTGGGCGCGCTTTGCGAAGATGTCGAGGATGACCTGGGTGCGATCCACCACCCGTATGTCTGTTATCTCGGAGATGGCGCGGGCCTGCGCGGGAGCGAGCTCGTGGTCGAAGACCAGAAGGTCGGCCCCTTTCTGGAGGGCCGAGGCTATCACCTCTCGTATCTTGCCCTCGCCCAGCAAAAAGCGGGGGTTTAGCTGGCGGGGCTTTTGCACAACCACGTCCACCACGTTTATCCCGTCGGTGCGGCAAAGCTCTTTTAGCTCTTTTATGCGCTCCTCAATCTCTCCCCTCGCCAGCGTGGAGACGTGCACCAGGATGGCGTTGTCCCTGCCCTTCTGCGCCTTGGTGCGCTCCTGCTTGGCGGTCATCTCGTCGCCGAGGGCGGTTATGAAGGAATCGAATTCGAGGGAGAAGTCGAAAAAACCCTGCGGAGGGAAGACCTTGTAACCGATTTCGCCGGAGCCGGGCGGCAGGAGGTGGGCGAAGTGGATTGTCTCGGGCCGCCCCTTCTCGTCGGGGCAGATGGCCGCTATCGCGTCGAGGCGAAGGAGCGAAAGGTCGGCAAGGTCGTCCTCGGTGAGCGGTTCGCCGCGCAGGTGGGTGTGGACGAGGCGCATCTGGCGGAGTTTCCCCCTGCCAAGCGGGTAGCCGGAGAGGTCGGGGATCATTATCCCCTCGCCATCGCCTATCATCACGTGGCGCACCTCGCCCCTGCGGTCGATGAGGACCCCGACCTGCCTGCCCGTTTCGACCGATATCGCCAGAATGTGCGCGGCAAGCTCGGGAGTGACGACCTCGGCGGGGGGCGCGCGTCGGCGGTAGGTCCGCTCCAGCGCGTAAATCTGGCTCTTTTTAAGGCCGGTCAGGCTTCCTTCAATCGACGCCAACAGTTAACCCGCATCTTTGGCGCAGCGTCCGCCCAGATAGGAAATCCACGCCTCCATCCCCTCCCCCGTCTTGGCGGAGATGGGGAAAACGGAAGCGTTGGGGTTTATGGATTTTATGTTGCGCACCAGAAGGTTAAAATCGAAATCCAGGTGCGGCAGAAGATCGATTTTGGTCACGAGGCAGGTGTTGGCGGCGTTGAAGAGCGAGGGGTACTTGAGGGGCTTGTCCTCGCCCTCGGTAACGCTAACAAGAGCCACCTTTTCGTCTTCCCCCACGTCGTAGGCCGAAGGGCAGACGAGGTTGCCGACGTTTTCCACGATAAGAAGGTCGAGGGTTTCGGGAAGCTTGGGCAGAAGATTGGAATAGGCCTTACCCACCATCTGCGCGTCGAGATGGCAGGCTCCTCCGGTTATCACGGCCTCCACCGGAACCCCCGTGGCCTCCACGCGGTCGGCGTCGTTGCGGGTCTGCACGTCTCCCTCGATGACGGCCACCGAAAGGCCCGAGGCCACAAGCCTTCCCAGCGTGGCCTCAAGGGTGGTGGTCTTGCCCGTTCCCGGGCTTGAGATCATGTTAATCACATAAGCGCCCTTCTCGGCGAAGACGCGGCGGTTTCTCGCCGCCACGGCGTCGTTGGCGCCAAGGACCTTCTTTTCAACGGCTATTTCGCGCATCCCTACTCCACTTCCAGCGTAGAAATTTCCATCTCGTCGCCCGCCGTCATCTCGCCCGCGTACGAGCCGCAATGCGGGCATGGGTCGAGCCTGTTCTCGGCAGTGAATTCCCTCTCGCAGTCGGCGCAGATGAAGGTGGGCTCGCGAAAGTCTATTTTGACCTCACAGTTCTCCATCAGCGTCTCTTTAGAGACCACCTCAAGGGCAAAGCGAAGAGTCTCCGGCTCCACCCCCGACCACCTGCCTATAACGAGGGTCATGGAGGCTATCCTGCCCGCCCCCTCCTTTTTCGCCTCCCCTTCGGCAATCCGCAAAATCTCGGAGGCTATGCCCATTTCATGCATCTTCTCGTACCGCTTTCCGTCATAATTCAAACATTAAAAATTCAGGCGCTTTAAGATACACGAGCCTTGTGGTATAGGGAAGGGTCACTAGAAAAAATCCAAAACACCCTTCAAAGGAGATGTCATGGCCGACCTCAAGCAGATGTACCGCACCGTTATGGACGACAACTTTCCCGAAACCATGACAATTACCTTCGGCGACCAGAAGCTCGAATACAAAAAGAAGGCGTGGAAGCTCCCCGAGAGCGACGGCACGCTGGTGGAGAAGGGTCTTCGCTACGGCGAGAACCCCGGGCAGGAGGCGGCACTCTACGAGCTCTCCGGCGGCAACCTCCTCCTCGGCGGGTGCAAATTCATAACCCCGGGCAGGGGCATGGTCTCCTCCCTCACCGAAAGCCAGATGGTCCAGGCGGGCAAACACCCGGGCAAGACCAACCTCACCGACGTCGACAACGGCCTCAACATCCTCAAATACCTCATGGACCGCCCCTGCGCGGTAATCCTAAAGCACAACAACCCCTGCGGCGCCGCCCAGGACGACTCCCTTGAAAAGGCCTACCGCCGCGCCGACCGCGCCGACCGCATAGCCGCCTTCGGCGGGGCGCTGGTGGTGAACAGGGCTCTGGACAAGGCCACCGCCGAGGCGGTGAGCAAAAACTACCTCGAAGTCGTCGCCGCCCCCGATTACGAAGAGGGCGCGCTTGAGATACTCACCAAAAAGAAAGACCTCCGCATCCTCCAGATTCCGGGGATAGAGAACCTCGCCTCCTACCGCAGCGAGCGCTTCGTCGAGTTCAAGTCGCTGGTGGACGGCGGCATCATCGTCCAGCAGTCCCCCCTCAACGCCGTCACCAGGGTCGAGGACTTCAAGCCCGCCGTAGCAAACTACAAGGGCGAGGAATACAAGGTAGAAAAAGCCCCCACCAAGGCCGAGCTTGAAAATCTCCTCTTCGGCTGGTGCGTCGAGCAGGGCATAACCTCCAACTCCGTCATCTACGTCAAGGATTTTTGCACCGTAGGCATAGGCACCGGCGAGCAGGACCGCGTGGGCGTGGCGGAAATCGCAGTTTTCAAGGCCTACACCAAACACTCCGACCTCATCTGCTTTGACCGCTACGGAATGCCCATAAAGGACTTCGAGCTTTTAGTCCTTCGCGGCGAGCGTGACGGCGCGCTCCTTGACGAGATGCGCATGGAAACCCTAAGGGCCAAGGGCGGGCTCATAGGCTCGGGGATGATCTCCGACGCCTTCTTCCCCTTCCGCGACGGCGTCGACGTTGGGCTTCGCGAGGGCGTAACCGCGGTCTGCCAGCCCGGCGGCTCGGCGCGCGATTTTGAAGTGATAGAAGCGGTCAACCAGGCGAAGGCCACCATGGTCTTCACGGGACAGCGCTGCTTCAAGCATTAAAAGAGAGGTTTTAGGTTTGTCCCTCTTCGTAGCTTGCGATCTGGGGACGGTGTTCATAAAGGCGGCGGTCGCTTCCGGCGACGTCGCCTTTTCGCCTTCTTCCACACGCCTTCGTCCCGTTTCCGGAGATTTTGGCGGTTTGCGCGTTTTCGCCGCCCCGCCCGCGAGGGTCCAGGGTTCGCCGATGGGCGCGCTCAAGGCTCTTTTGCACTCACTGCGGGCCGAAACCGGCGGCGGCTTCACCCTCGCCCTCACCGGAACAGGCGCCGGACCAATAGCAAAATCCATCGGCGCGCTTTACATACCTCCTCCCAAGGCCCTCTCCAAAGGAATAGGAGCGCTTCACCCCGAGGCGGTGGGCGTGGTTGAAATCGGGGGCGAAAAATCGCGCTTTCTCGCCGTGGAGACGGAAAAAGGCGAAACCTATATCACCGATTACGACTCCAACGGCGATTGCGCCGCCGGAACGGGAAGTTTCATAGAGCAGCAGGCCGCGAGGCTCCTTTTCGACAACGAAAAGGTCGGGGAGATTGCCCAAAAGGCCTCCACCGCCTCCAAAATCGCCGGTCGCTGCTCGGTTTTCGCAAAATCCGACATGATTCATGCCCAGCAAAAAGGCGCGACCCCGCCGCAGATACTAAAAGGCCTTTGCGAGGCGGTCGCCCGAAACTGCAAGGCCTCGGTAATAAAATCCAGAAAGATAAAGGGGCCGGTCGTCTTCACCGGCGGCCTCTCCCACAACGCAGCCGTCGCCGAATCGCTCAAGAAACTGGCGGGGCTCGATTTGACGCCCTCCTCCGAGCCGCTTGACGCTTCGGCCATCGGCGCGGCCCTTATTTTGGCCAAAAGCGGCGGCAAGCCATTCGATTTTTCGGCCCTTTTGGACGATGGCGAGCAGCTCTTCCCCTCCTGGCCACCGCTTACTATGGAAAAAGTGCGCGTAATCGCCCCGAATAAGGCGGTTATCCCCGAAAGTGGCGAAATAAGGGGCTATCTTGGGGTTGACATAGGCTCTGTTTCAACAAACCTGGTCCTCGTCGGCGAAGAGGGCGAACTTATCCACGAAATCTACCTTCGCACCCTCGCCCGCCCCGTGGAGGCGGTTAAAAAGGGGCTCGACGAGATCGAAACGCTTTTCGGGGAGCGCCTAAAAGTGCTGGGAGTCGGCACAACCGGCTCGGGCAGGGAGCTTATCGGCGAGCTTTTGGGTGCCGACACCGTCAACGACGAGATTACCGCCCACAAGACCGGCGCTTTCGAGGTGGCGGTACGCCATTCCATCGCATCCGTCGATACCATCTTCGAGATAGGCGGGCAGGATTCCAAATACATCTCGCTAAAAGACGGCGTGGTGGTCGATTTCGCCATGAACGAGGCTTGCGCCGCAGGAACAGGCTCCTTTCTGGACGAGCAGGCCCAGAAACTCGGAGTTAATATTGTAGGAGAGTTCGCCGACCTCGCCTTTTCGGCCAAAGCGCCCACGCGCCTGGGCGAGCGCTGCACCGTCTACATCGAAAAGGACGTTTCCGCCTCCCTCGCGCTCGGCGCGGCGAAAAACGACGTGATAGCGGGTCTTTCCTACTCGGTGGCGCAAAATTACCT
>SRXB01000377.1 GCA_009724975.1 bacterium
CATATTTACTACGTAAACAAAGCTCTGTAAACGAGGGGCTTATTCCATCCACTATACGAATTTGTCTGCAAAAATTTGAGCATATTAGCGGAAATAGAGATATTTCTAATGCTTGATCATCAATTAATAGTGTCCTGCCAACAGGCTGATCTGGGCCTCCGCCAGATATTTCTATAACTAAATCACCGGCTTTAAGCTGACGTGACTCAAGGGAAGACTTTTTAATTAGACGATGAATCGCTGTATTGCCCTTGTTTTTTGACCATCCTTTAAATTCTGTGCCACGGATTACCTTTACGTCAATTAATTCCGGTGTTTTATCTATAGGGTCTTTTCCCCAGTCTCCACCCAGAGCCCATGACATAAGTTCTTCAAGGGGTACTTTCGCCCACCCCTCAGGTAGTTCTCTGCTCACTTCGCCGCCTCTGCATTTTCACCGTTTCCATTTTCGAGGAGCGCGAGGACGGAGGAGAGTTCTTCGATGGCGGCTTCGAGCTGGCCTATGGCGTCGGCGGCTAGTTCTTCGGGTTCGGGCAGTCCGTCGGCGTCGTCGAGGTTTTCATCCCTCAGCCATTTGAGCGAGTCTAGCTTGTAGTCGCGCTCTTTCACCTGGCTTATGGAGAAAGCTCGCCAGCGGTCTTCGGCGCTGTCTTCTATCTTTCGCGGTGAACGGCCTAGGGGGTCGGGGCCGTAGCATTTTTCGAATTCGGCGAAGTGGGTGGCTGTTAGCTGGCGGTCTTTTTTGGTTATTCCCGCGACGTTGGTGCGACCGTCGTATATCCAGACGGTTTCGGTTGGCCGCCCTTTGGTGAAGAAGATTACGTTAGTTTTGGTGCCGGGGCTGTAGGGGCTGAAGGTGCCGTTGGGGAGCCTTAGCACGGTGTGGAGGTCGCATTCTTCGGTGAGGATTTTGAAGACTTCGCCCGCCTGGTCGGCGAAGAGGCAGTTATCGGGCACGACCACGGCGGCGCGTCCGCCTTGTTTTAGTATGGTCATTACGTGCTGGATGAAGTTTAGCTGTTTGTTTGAGGTGGAGATTACGAAATCGTCGCGCTCGGGCACCTGGTTTGCGCCTTTGGTGCCGAAGGGTGGGTTGGTGAGGATTACGTCGTATCTTTTGCCGTTGTCTACCTCATAGATGGAGTCACCAAGTTCGATGTGCGGCTCGATGTTGTGGAGGTAGAGGTTCATCAGCGCCAAGCGGCGCGGGCGGGCGACGAGGTCTTTGCCGTGGTAGGTGGCGGTGCGGATTCTTTTGGCGGAGTCTCTTTCAAGCGCGCCGCCTTTGGTGTTTTCCAAGAGCCACTCAAAGGCGCAGACGAGAAAGCCGCCGGTGCCGCAGGCGGGGTCGCAGATGGTGAATTCTTCATGTAGGCGCGGGTCGGGCTTGACGAGGCGGCAGATGGTTTGGATGAGGACTCGCGGGGTGAAGTATTGGCCCGCGCCTTTTTTGCCTTCGCTGGCGGATTTTTCGAGGAGCCCTTCGAAGGCCGCGCCTTTTACGTCTACGTCAAGTTCCGTCCACTGGGTTTCGTCGATGAGGCTGATGAGTTTTTTGAGGTTTACCGGCTCGCGGAAGTGGGAGAGCGCGCCGGAGTAGATATCGCCGATGATGCCGCGCTGTTTGCCGAGGGTGCGGAGGATTTCGGAGTAGCCATCAAGCAGGTCGGTGCCGGATTTTGCCGAAAGCGCGGCCCAATCGCACCCTTTGGGGAGGTCGATTTCGCGCTCGTGCGCCATTTTCAGGAATAGGAGGTAGGTTATCTGCTCGATGTAATCGCCGTAGTCGATACCGTCATTACGGAGAGTGTGGCAGAAACCCCAGAGCTTGTTAACAACGTCGGACATGAAATTTCCTATTTTGTAGTTGCGATAGATAAAGCCAAGTCTTTTATTTTAGAC
>SRXB01000378.1 GCA_009724975.1 bacterium
CCGATGGCCCTCTTTTTCTCGTTCCCTATCTCCATCGCGGAATCGAGCCACCCTGAAAGATCGGCGGGCTTAAGGGGGTAGAACTGCCCGGCCACCACCGGTTCCCGTATCATGAGTCTCCTCCTTGAAATTCATCCAAAATATCGAAAAAGAAGTCCAAGTCGGCTTCATTATTGAAAAAATGCGGGGAAATCCTGAGCGCATCCCCCCTTGCCGCCGTCAAAACGCCGCGCTTTAAAAGCGCCGCCTGCAAAACGCCAGGCTTCACGCCGTTTCGCGGGAAGAAGGATACTATCGGGCTTTTCTCCCCTTCGCGCCTGCTCGAAAAAAGCCGAAAATCTCTTTTCAGAAGCCCCTCGGCGGCGTAATCGGAGAGGGCGAGCACCCTTTTTTCTATTTTCTCCACTCCGGCTCCGTTCAGGAGTTTTAGAGAGGCCCCAAGACCCGCCACGGGGACCACTGGAAAGCTTCCGGACTCGTACCTGCCCGCGTCATCTTTAAAGATAAAGGCCTCCGAGGAAAAATCCAGCGGGTTTTTGACGTTGTTCCACCCGATTAAGCTTGGGGCGACCATTCCCCTCGCCTTTTCGCTCACGTAAAGAATTCCCGCGCCCTCCGGCCCGCAAATCCACTTGTGGCCGTCGGCGGCCAAGGCGTCTATCGAGTAGTCTCGCGGCTTCAGCTCCTTCCAGCCGAGCATCTGGATGGCGTCTACGAAAAAAAATATGCCTTTTGAAGCACATAGTTGTCCCAAAAACTCAATGTCGTTCCTGAAGCCTGAGCCATACTCCACAGCCGATACCGCCAGGAGCCTAACCCCTTTTTGCGAGAGCGCGTTTTTAAAGCCTTCGCCCGAGAGCCGCCCGTTTTTCATCGGCACGCGGACAACCTCCACCCCCTTGCCCGCAAGGTTCATCCATGGATAGAGGTTTGCTGGAAATTCCCCTTCCGGCACGACGACTTTATCTCCACGCCTCCACTCAAGGCCGAGAGCCACCGTCGAAATCCCCTCGGAGGTGTTCTTCACGAGGGCGATATCCTCGGTAGCGCAGGAAAGAAGCGCCGCCGCCTCGCTCCTGGCCCCCAAAATCTCGGCGTAGAGCTTTTCGGCATAGCGCGAAGCGCCGTAGCTTAGGCATTCGCGGGTAGCCTTCACCATTGCGTCGGCGACTGGCCTGGATATCGGCGCGACTCCGGCGCTGTTGAGGTAGCAAAGTTTTCGCGCCGCTGGAAAAAGGGAGCGAAGAGCGTTAAAGTCAGCCATTGGAACCTCTGGCTTGAAGGTGAAACCAAAAAATGAAGATATTTTTGACCGGCGCTTCCGGCTTCGTAGGGCAGGCCATCGCAAAAGAGCTGAAGGCAGGGGGCCACGAGGTCGTCGCCCTTGCCCGCACCCCTGAATCCGCCTCAAGGATACTTTACGCCGACCGCGTGGTCATCGGCAACCCCGCCGCCACCGGCAAATGGCAGGACGAGCTGGCCTTGTGCGACGGTTGCGTAAACCTCGCTGGCGAGCCGATGAACGAAAAATGGAGCGCCGAGAAAAAGCGTAAACTGCGCGAAAGCCGCGTCGCCTCGACAAAAAATATAGTCGACGCCATCGACGGAGGCAAACCCTTCACCCTCTTTTGCGCCTCCGCCATAGGCATTTACCGCGACGGCGGCGAAGCTGCGTTGGACGAGAACGCGCCGCTGGGCGACAATTTCCTCGCCCGCCTCGCCATCGAATGGGAGGAGGAGGCGAAAAGGGCCGCTCAAAAAGGGGCGAAAGTAATAGTAGGGCGCTTCGGCCTCGTGCTTGGAATGGGCGGCGGAGCCCTGCCTCCGCTAGTGAAGACGGCGCAAAAGGCGATGAAGGTCCCCGAAGGCAAGGGCGAGCAGTGGATGAGCTGGATAGACCTT
>SRXB01000077.1 GCA_009724975.1 bacterium
TCGCTGAAAAATACCGAAGCGGGGGCGTCCTCCACGATTCTGCCGTGAAGGAGGACTATTACGCGGGTGGAGAGGAACTTAACCAGCCGAAGGTCGTGGGAGATGAAAACCATCGTGCTCTTCTGGCGCTGGTGTATCTGCCGGAGAAGGTCCAGCAGCTGGGTCTGGATAGGCTGGTCGAGCCCGCTTACCGGCTCGTCGGTCACCACGAACTTAGGCCTCGTGGCCAGAGCCCGGGCGAAGACGACGCGCCTCTTTTCCCCTCCGGAGAGGCTGGTGGGGAACTCTTCCAGCCTTTGCAGGGGAAGTTGCACAAGACGGGCCAGCTTTTCGACCTCTTCCAGCGCTCGCGCCTTTGTGGCCTGTTTGTAATGAGTCCTGACCGCTTCCAGAAGGGCGTCGCGAACCTTGAAGGCTGGATTCAGGCTGGCGTAAGGGTTTTGGAAGACCATCTGGGCCGACATGCGGAACTCTTTTTCCTGCCCACGCGTCATGTTGCCCACTTCAAAGCCGTTGACCTCGACGCGACCCGTCTCGAAGGGAACAAGCCCCAAAAGGCACCTGCCCAGAGTGGTTTTCCCCGAACCCGATTCGCCTACTAGCGCCGCCAGCTCTCCCTCGGCCAAGGTGAAGTTGATGCCCTGAAGGGCCGGGACCTTGTTGGACCACCGAGACAAGAGGCCCGAGGCGCCGAAGTATTTCCAGAGATTTTCAACCACAACAGCGGAACCCATCTCATCCTCCGCCAAAACAGGCGATTTGGTGACCCTCGGCCACATCTGTAAGGCCGGGACACTCAAGAAGACACCTGGAGGTGGCTTTTTCGCAACGAGGACTGTATGGGCAGCCGACCTGGGGGGCGGGCTCTTTGGCGGCGAGCCTTGGCGAGGCCCCTTCGATGAGCTTTTTCTCCGACTCAAGCAAAAATGCCGTATAGGGATGCTTTGGTCGGTGGTCCCACGAGAGGACCTCATCAACATATCCCGTTTCAACCACCTTGCCTTCGTAGAGAACGGCCACGTCGGTGGCGAGAATGCGCGCGGCGGCCAGATCGTGCGTCACCAAGAGGAGAGTCGCGCCCTTTTCCTTAACCATCGCGGAGAGGAGGGCGATAATTGAAATTCGCAAGGTGGCGTCAAGGCCGGTCGTTGGCTCGTCCGCAATGAGAAGGCGTGGGCCCGGGGCCAACGCAAGCGCTATCGCCGCTCTTTGGGCCATTCCGCCCGAAAGTTCGTGTATGTAGCAGTGGGCTACTTTTTCGACGTCGTACATCTCGACGCGTGAAAGCCACTTTAGCGCCTCTTTTTGCGCCTCTTCCTTTGAAAGCTCCGGATTTCCGCGCCGTATGGAGGTTATGAGCATCTGCCCGATGGGATGGAAGGGGGAGAGCGATGTTGAGGCGTCCTGCGGGATAAGGGTCACGTCTTTGCCCAGCATCTCTCCCCAAGCCCTTTTCTGGGCTTTTTTCCACCCGAGGATGTCTTTTTTGATGGATAGCTGGGGTGTATGGGTGATTTTGACGTATTGTGGCAATTCAGTAAGAATCTCGCGACCCAAAACCGTCGCCTCGCCGCTGACCACCCCAGGGAGCCCCTGATGGACACCCAAAACGGAATGCACGATGCAAGTCTTGCCGGAGCCGGATTCGCCCAGGAGCGCGAAGGTCCTGCCCGCCTGGACGCATATGTCCACGTCCGAGAGAATCTTGCGCATGTACTTGCGCCCTTCGAGATAGACATTGAGCCCCTTGGTGGAAAAAGCGGCCTCGCTCATGACCTCTCCTCCACTACCCTCAATATCCCCTGCCCGACCAGGGTAAAGCCTACCAGAGTTATGGAAATCATAATGGCTGGGGCCAGCGCGGGGAAAAGGTGGCCGGTGAAGACGCCATCGCGGGCCAGGGCTATCATGTTTCCCCAGCTTGGCTTGGGTTCCTGCACCCCAAGCTCGCCGCCAAGATACGAAAGGCTGGTCTCCACGAGCAGCGCATAGGCCATGAGGCTCATGAGCTGGGCAAGTATGACCCTTCTGGCGTGGCCCCAAAGAATATGCACGAAAACTATGCGCGCCATGCTGACGCCAAGACACCGCTCGGCCTCTATGAAGGCGGCGGCGCGAAGCCTCTCGACGCTTGAGCGGATTGCTCCGGCGATCTGCGGCGCGAAGGTGACCCCGACGGCGGTCATTATCCAGATGAGGTTGCTTCTGGCTATCGAAGCCACCAGCAGCACCAGGACGAATTTCGGCAAAGAGTCCAAAACCTCCAGGAGCCAGGCGGTAACCGCCCCCCAGATCCTGCCGCCGAGGGACTCGGCCACCCCGAGTATTCCGCCCACAACAAGGGCGACTCCCATTGCCAGCGCCCCCGGGGGGGTAAAGTAGGCGGCGGCGGCGCCAAGGCGGGAAAACAGGTCGCGGCCAAGTGCGTCGGCGCCTAAAAGGAGGGAGGAAGAGGGTCCGGCGTTCCCCTCGGCGATAAACTGCATCGGGTCGTGCGGCAACCAGCCAAGGGTTCCTGCGAGCATCCCCAGCGTGGCGGGGATGAGGCAGATTATGCCCACGATGAAGCTCAACATCTTGCCGTCGCGGTTTTCAGTGGGATAGGTGAGGAACTTACCCACGGTTGCGCTGCCTTGGGTCCGCCAGAAACCCGATGAAGTCACACGACATGGAGGCAAGCTTCAAAAGCCCCGCCATGACAAGCGCCGCGCCCAGCAAAACCGGCATGTCGCGCTCGGCGGCGGCGCGCCAGGCGAGATAGCCCAGCCCTGGCCATCCCAGGGCGGCCTCAAGGACCACTAGCGAGCCGAAATAAAAGGAAATCCTGCGTGAAATGTGGGAGACCGCGCCTGGGATGAAGCCGCGCGCAATGACCTCGCGCATGCTAAGACCCATTATCATCACGCCGGTTATGTGGTCGCCGGTCGCGGAGTGCTTGAGTTCGCCGGAAAAGCGCTGGTAAAGGTCGATAAGGCCGCCGTCGCCGAGCGCTAGTATGAACGCGGCGAAGAACCATGGTATGAAGGCGGCTTCGACGGGCAGCGGGAACCACTCGGGAATCGACCAGTATCCGCCCTGCGCACCCCAGGATATAAAGCGGTTGCCGCCAGCCACGAAGATGTAAACGAAGAGGAAGACCGGAATAGAGGAGATGAGGCCGACAACCGCGCCAATTGCGCGGGTGCCGGACGAATCGGGCATATGTGATTTTGACAGGGCAAGCGCGAGCGCGATGGCTACCGATATGGTGAGACCGGTGAAAAGCAGCGCGAAAGAGCTTTTGGCGGCGGGCCAAATCAGATCTTCAGCCGGCCTGCCCCTTTGCAGGGCGGAGCTAGTGCCGAATTGCCCGACAACGACGCCGCCGAGCCAGCGGAAATATTCCACTGCCGCCGACCGCTCTGAAATTTCGGGCTCCGCTTTTGTCTCCGTCAGGATAGCCGGTTCGCTTTGCAGACGAAGGCTTTTTGCGGTGTCCGCCGGAGCGGCCTTCAGCACAACGAAGAGCAGAAGGCTCGCACCGACCAAAACCAGCAAAGTTGCCGCCAGCTTTCTTCCCGCGAAAGAGAGAAGGCCGAAAATCAGGCGGCGGGTATCACTTCTCCTTCCACTCTGCAATGTAGGAGAAGAAATAGAAGGGGTGGAGTCGGACATTTTCAATCCGGCTGTTTATCGCCGCATACCGGTTCAAGCTCCAAAGGAAGATGTAGGGCAAATCGTCGTGGAGCACCTTGTGCAACTCGCCGTAGGTGGCGCGAAGCATCTCGGAATTCTTTGCCTGTCGGCTCTCGTCCAGAAGCCTGTCGGCTTCTGCGCTGGAGTAGGCCCCGAAGTTGTTCTGGTTGGGGCCGGTCTGGGTGGAATGGAAAAGCGTGTAGATGTTCACGCTGTTGTCGAAGGTCCATTCCGCGAGGACCAGGTCGAAATCATGGTCTTCGAAGACCGCCGTCTTCCAGGCTATCGGCTCAAGGAAGCGGATGTCGGCCTTGATGCCCATGTTTTTAAGCTGCTGCTGAAGGTCGAGGACCACGGCCTTTTGGACCTCGGACTGGGCGAGGGATACGATTTTGAGGGTAATGGGCTTGCCGTCGTATTCCCTTACGCCGTCCTTGTCGGCGTCGTTGATTCCCGCTTCCTTCAAAAGCTGTATGGCTCGCTCGGAATTGAAGGCCGAGGGCTTGACGTCGAAATTGTATGCCCACGACGCGGGCGGGAAGGGGCCGGAAATTATGGTTCCGCGATTGCCGTAATGGGCCTTGAGCATCTCTGGGCGGTTCAGGCCGGCTTCAAGCGCCTGCCTGAAGGCCTTCACCCGGATGAGGGGGTTTCGGAAATTAAGGCCCAGGTAGCTGTAGGAAAGGGTCGAGTAGGGGTAGAGCCTTACGCTGGTAAGCTCTTCCAGGGCGGGGATGTCTTTCGGGCGAACCTGGGGCAGAAGGTCAACCGCGCCGTAGCGCAAAAGCTCGTTTCTGATGTTGTCGTCCGGCACCGGCGAGACTTCCACCGCATCTATGCCGCCCTCTTTGTTGTTCGGATAGTAGGCGTTTCTCTTGAAGCGTATTTCGCCTGCGTGGGTCCATTCGCCAAAGGAGAAGGGGCCGCTGCCCACCGGGGATTCTATCGCCGATTCCGAGGCTATAAACCCCATCGGGAACTTGTGCGAGGGCAGTATCTTGAAATCGAAGTAAAGAAGCGGGTTAAGAACCTTGCGTTTGAAGTTGACGATGACCATCTGGTCGTTCGGAGCCTCTACGCTCTCGAAGGCGTCGAACTGAGCCCCGAGGGCGGTGGCTGTGCGCGGGTCGCGACCGGCTTCAATGGTGAAGACGACGTCCTTGGCGGTGACGGGGGTGCCGTCGTGCCATTTCAGCCCCTTCTTCAGCTTGAACTTGACGGATTTCTCGTCGGGCGAGATCGTCCAGGAATCGGCTATGGCCGGTTCGACGTCTCCCGCGACCGGCGGACTGACCAGCCCTTCGTACATGAGCTCGGTAGCCCTAAGGCTAGGCATGTCCGCGACCAGCATGGGGTTCAGGCTGGTCGGGGCGGTTGACTCGGCGTAGCGCAAACCGGCGAAGGCCGGTATGGCGATGACCGAAAACAAGATTAGCAGGCTCAGCCGCCGTATCATGAAAATTCCTCCAAAGGCAAAAGTAAGAGCAGAGGGTGTCCGCCTCTGGCTCCGGCTCTGTATTCGTCAGCGGGGAGGCGCTTCTCCTCCCGTTTTGGAAGCGTAAAGTCTTTTTAGCCCTTCGTATCCCACGCGAATCGCGGGGTATGTTCCGCTAAGCTCGAACAAAATCTCGGTGGCGGGCGCGAATTGCCCGGTCTTGGCGTATGCGCTCGACAGTTGGATCAAAAATGCCGGCGGATTGACGAAATCGGGTTTGTAGCCGCGTTTTTTCTGGTGGGCGCTGTCGAGGGTGTCGAGAGATTCCCTTGTTTTCCCCTCTCCCTCCTGTATGCAGGCGGCCATTTTGCTTATGTCGGCCTGCCTCGCGCCCAAAAGTGCGGAAGCGATTTCGCCGTTTTCCATTTCGAGCATTTTTATGCGGTCCATGCGGGTCGCGACGAGCGCCTGCTCGACCGTTTCCTTTATGTTGCCGAGCGGCCCCTTTATGCCAAGGTTGGATTGCGTTTTCGCAAGGTATACCTGGGTGTAAAACGAGGGGTCTTCGCTCAGGACCTGCCCCAAAAGCTCCCGCCCTTCATCGGCGGAGCCGCTTTTCACCAGGGCCGCGCCCCTGAGTACGCGAGCGACATCTCTAAGTTCCGCCCCGTCTATAATCACGCCAAAAAGCATCGCCGGCAATTGGCTTGACGTCTCGTCGGCGGAGACGGACAACAGGGTCTTGGCGCACTTGTCGTATTCGCCAAGGAGCCATAGGGCGCGCGCCGACAGCCATGCGCCCTCGCTTCCACCCAGCGACGAGGCGGATTCAAGCGCAAGGCGCGCATTCGCGCGGCTAAGGAGCGCATACAGGAATAGTTCGGGTCCCGGCTCAAAGCTCGCGCCGGAAATATCAACCTCGCTGAGTGACTCGGAGGCGCCCCTGAAATCCGAAGAGGCGAATTTAGCCAGGGCTATACCGAACTTGCCCTTGTCCCTTATCGACGCGGAGCGCCCCAGATAGATGGCGCAGGCGCCGCCAAAGGCGTTTCTCTCGGCGGAGAGGTCTCTTAGCGACTTGTCAAAGTCCCCCGCCACAGCCGCGTCTCCCGAGGCGAGCGCCACCGCCGCCGTTCCCAGCGCATAGTATGTCTCCTGCCCCCGCGGGGCCGGTTCGGAAAAGATTTTTTTGGCCTCTTCAAGCCGCTTTCTTCTCAGCTCGACAAAGCCCAGCCGCGCTCGGGTTTTTTCCTTGTCCAGAACCACCGGGGATTTAAGGTATTGTGATTCCATGTCGAGGTAAAAGCCGTCAAGGGCGTCGTATGTTTCGGCCAGGGCCAAGGCGGCTCTAGCCCTGCCGATTTTCTCCTCGGGCGAGTTGCCCGCCTGGAAGGAGTCTAGGGCGTCGGCCAGTTCCATCTCGCGGTATTTAAGCCAACCCTCCTGCCCCGAGAGTAGCTTTCCGATTTTCTCATCGCGCTGGGCGTACCTCACCACCCAGCTCGATTTGAGCCGTTCGGCTTCGGTTGTCTTTAGTTTGGCGTTGGCCAGCTGGGCGGCTTTTCCCCCGCTATCGACAGAGGGCGAGCACCCCGCTATTAGACAACCGACCAGTAGCGCCGAGGCGCTAGCGACCCAGCTTCTTTTCAAGGTAGCTGAGGTTTTTCTGGTGTTTCTTGGCTTTGTCAACCCAACTCGTCCCCAGAGTCTCCTCGCTCGCCGAGAGGCGGGCGAAGAACATTTCCCATGCCTGAACGCCTTTTTTGACGTATTTCTTTTCTCCGGTGAGCCCGAAAAGCAGCTCGGAGGAAATTCCGGTGTAGTAATGGGCCTTGAGTGCTAGTGCCTGCCTCTCGTCGGCGGGGAAGTAGTCGATGGATTCGGCGCAACGGTCAAGGGCTTCAATTCCTTTGTTGAGGTAGTCCGTGCCCTCTTCCTTGCCAGCCTGCTTGGCCGCCACTATCGCCCAATAGCCCATTGACAGGTTTAGCACAGGATTTTGCTTATACATAGGTATGGCGAAAAGTTTTTCGAACTCAGCCGGGATCTCGTTGAATCTTTTGAGGCTTTCCAGGACCTGGATCATCAGGATTCTGGATTCCGGGTAGCTGACTTTCGCGGGGTCGACCCTATCCAGGAAGGTTATGGCCTCCTCGCCCTTTCCGGCTTCGAAGAGTTTTTGCGCGTTGAGGAACGCCTCGTCGATTATCGGCAACTTAATCGGGTTTTGCTTGTAGTCGACGTTGTCTTCGTTGAAGGAGACGGATACCTGAAGCGGACGGTAACCCGGGGTGACCGCCGGATTCAGCTCCATCTTCAGCACATGGGTGCCCTTATCCGTGAGAAAGCCGATGCCGTCGGGGCCGGCGACGCCAAGCTCCTTGCCGTCGAGCCAGATTCTGGCACCTTCGGGGTCGGTGTAAATCCTGACGTTGGTTTCGCTACGCACGGCTTGGAGCGAAGCGAGTATCGTCTCGGTCTTCTCGCGGGTTACCTTTATGTTTTTGCGTTCCCAGGGTGAAAAGCCATCTTTCTGAATGCGTATTTCGTGTATTCCGGCGGGGACTTCGGCGATGCGCATGGGCGCGTTGGCCACGCCGAGGGATGCGCCGTCGAAAAAGACTTCCGCTCCGGTGGGGTTGACGATTACGAGCAGGGCTCCCGCCTTCTCCTCAAGGCTTTCCTTAACGGCGGCGGTGGCTCCGGCCTTTACGTCTATTGTTATCTCGCGATCGACGTAGCCGTCCTTGGAGAGGAGGATTTTGTGCTTTCCGGCGACGACCGGCTGGTTTATGGGGCTTAGCCCCATGCGCTTGCCGTCGATGTCGACGCGGACGTTAGTGGGGGTGGTTTCTACGGTCACGAAACCTACGCCAAGACCTCCCTGAGTTGTAAGGTCGATGAAGATTTTGCCGCTTCCGCGCTCGATAAGCTGGCTGAAAGCGCCCTTTTCGGGGTGGAAAAGTATTATTTCGTGGGGGGAGTCGGAGAGACCATCGACCGCTATGGGGGTGGCGCCCAGCTCATCGCCGTCGATGAATACCTTTATTCCCTCAGGCTTTGATTCGATTACCAGAGTACCGGTCGATTTGGGGGCCTCCTCGGCCTCCTCCGCCGCTATCTCCTCGGCTGTCAGGGCCGGAGCGGGCGCAGGGGCCTCCTCCTTAACCTCTGCCTTGGCGGCCGGAGGGGGAGCCTCTTCCTGGG
>SRXB01000078.1 GCA_009724975.1 bacterium
CCTGGAGGGAAGGCTTCTCAGGAACCAGACGTGGGCTACGGAGGTGGCAAGCTCGATGTGGCCCATGCGCTCTCTCCTCACGGAGGAGCGTATGACCTCGACGCCGCACTTTTCGCAGACCACACCGCGGTGCTTCATGCGCTTGTACTTGCCGCAATTGCACTCGTAGTCCTTCACTGGCCCGAAGATCTTGGCGCAGAAGAGGCCGTCTGATTCGGGCTTGAAGGTGCGGTAATTTATGGTTTCGGGCTTTTTCACTTCCCCGAAGGACCACTCGCGTATCTTGTCCGGTCCCGCGATGGATACGCGGACGGAGTTGAAGCTTAGCGGGTCGCGGGGCTGGTCGAAAAACTTATGAATGCTCTGCAAGGCGTTGACCTCCTTTTAAAAGAAAAGGCGTTTTCCAGTTTTTCCTTACGGGGCCGAAAACTAGACGGCCTCTTCTTCTTCGAGCAGTTCCACGTCAAGGCCGAGGGCCTGCATTTCCTTGATGAGAACGTTGAAGGATTCGGGAAGGCCCGGCTCCAGGACGTTCTTGCCTTTGACGATTGATTCGTAAATTCGCGTTCTTCCCGCCACGTCGTCGGACTTGACGGTTAGCATCTCTTGTAGGGTGTGGGAGGCTCCGTAGGCTTCCAGCGCCCACACTTCCATTTCGCCCAGGCGCTGGCCGCCGAATTGGGCCTTGCCGCCGAGGGGCTGCTGGGTTACGAGGCTGTAGGGGCCCGTGGAGCGTGCGTGTATCTTGTCGCCGACGAGGTGGTGGAGCTTTAGCATGTACATGACGCCGACGGTGACGCGCTGGTCGAAGGGTTCGCCGGTCTGTCCGTTGTAGAGCCTCTCCTGGCCGGAGACGGAGCAACCCGCGCTTTCTAGGAATTTGCGTATCTCGGCCTCGGAGGCGCCGTCGAAGACGGGGCTTTCGGTCGAGACGCCTTCCTTGGCGGCGTTGCGGGCTATTTCCATTACGGTTTCGTCGGAGACGGAGTCTATGTATTCGCAGATGTCGTCGTTTTTGTAGATTTCCTTGAGCTTGACGCGCATCTTGTCGGGGCCGAAGTTTTCGGCCAGGTATTGCTGTATGGCTCTGCCGAGGCTGTAAGCTCCCCAGCCGAGGTGGGTTTCAAGCACCTGCCCGACGTTCATGCGGGAGGGGACGCCCAGGGGGTTCAGGATGATGTCCACCGGCCTGCCGTCCTCAAGGTGCGGCATGTCCTCGACGGGGACGATTTTGGATATTACGCCCTTGTTGCCGTGGCGGCCCGCCATCTTGTCGCCCACGGAGAGGCGACGCTTGATGGCGACGTAGACCTTGACCATTTTGATGACGCCGGGCAGAAGGTCGTCGCCGTCCTGGAGGCGGTCTATGCGCTCCTCGAACTTGGTGCGGACCTTGGCTACGCGCTCGTCCAGCTTCTCGACGAGCTGGAAGATGCGGTCTTCCTTTTCGCGCGCGTCGACAAGGGGTATTTCGGACCAGGCGGCCTTGGGGACGTTCTTCAGGCTTTCGCGTTTGATGACTTCGCCTTCGGCTATCACCACGCTGCCGTCCAGGTCGGTTATCTCCATCGCGGCCTTTTCGCCGTCGAGGAGGTCGGCTATGGAGTTGTAGGTGGCGCCGGAGAGTATGGATATCTCCTCGCCCATGAGGTCGCGCAGGCGAGCGGCCTCGCGGTCCTCCATCTCTTCCATCGCCTCGTCTTCGCCGGTGCTCTTTCTGGAGAAGACCTTGGTGTCAACCACTATGCCCTCGACGCCCGGGGGTACGCGAAGGCTGGTGTCCTTAACGTCGCCGGCCTTTTCGCCGAAGATGGCGCGAAGGAGCTTCTCCTCGGGGGAGAGCTGGGTTTCCCCCTTGGGGGTGACCTTTCCTACGAGGATGTCGCCGGGCCTAACCATCGCGCCGATGCGCACGACGCCCTGCTCGTCCAGGTCTTTGAGCTTGCGGTCGCCCAGGTTGGGGATGTCGGGGGTTATCTCTTCCTTGCCGAGCTTGGTGTCGCGGGCGACGCACTCGAACTCCTCGATGTGGACCGAGGTGAAGGTGTCGCGCTCAAGGATGCGCTCGGAGATGATGATCGAGTCTTCGTAGTTGTAGCCGCCCCAGCTCATGAAGGCCACGACCACGTTCTTGCCCAGCGCCAGTTCGGCGTTGGAGGTGGCGGGGCCGTCGGCCAGAACGTCGCCGGGCTTTACCAGATCGCCCTTTTTGATGATGGGGCGCTGGTTAAGGCAGGTGTTCTGGTTGGAGCGCTGGAACTTTATGAGGTTGAAGATCTGCACTCCGGTGCGTATCTCGTCGCCCTCGTTCTCGCGGGTCTTGAGGACGATGCGGGAGGCGTCGACGCTTTCGACCACGCCTTCACGGTCGGCCACCACCGTCACGCCGGAGTCCGCCGCGACGACCGATTCGATGCCGGTGCCAACGACGGGGGCTTCGGTGCGCAGGAGCGGAACGGCCTGGCGCTGCATGTTCGATCCCATGAGCGCGCGGTTCGCGTCGTCATGCTCAAGGAAGGGGATGAGCGCGGCGGCCACCGAGACCAGCTGCTTGGGCGAAACGTCCATAAGGTCGACCTCGGAGGCCGTCACCATTATCGGGTCGCCGTTGCGGCGGGCGGTTATCATGTCGGTGAGGAACTTGCCCTTGTCGTCGATCGGCACGTTGGCCTGGGCGATGGTGTGCTCCTCCTCTTCCATGGCGGAGAGGTAGACGATTGACTTTTGGACCTTGCCCTTGACCACTTTGCGGTAGGGGGTCTCGATGAAACCGTATTCGTCTACCCTCGCGTAGATGGAGAGGCTGACGATGAGGCCGATGTTGGGGCCTTCAGGGGTTTCGATAGGGCATATTCTGCCGTAGTGGGTGGTGTGGACGTCGCGCACCTCGAAACCGGCGCGCTCGCGGGTAAGGCCGCCGGGGCCCAGCGCCGAGAGCCTGCGCTTGTGGGTGGTTTCCGAGAGCGGGTTGGTCTGGTCCATGAACTGGGAGAGCTGGCCGGAGCCGAAGAACTCCTTGACCACGGCGGTGACGGGCTTGGAGTTGATGAGGTCGTGGGGCATGAGCGAATCGACTTCGTGGAGGCTCATGCGTTCCTTGACCGCGCGCTCCATGCGCACCAGGCCGACGCGGTAGCGGTTTTCAAGAAGTTCGCCAACCGAGCGGACGCGGCGGTTGCCCAGATGGTCGATGTCGTCGATGGTGCCGCGGGCGTTTTTGAGGTTCGCCAGGTAGCGCACCACGGCGAGGATGTCCTCGCGGGTCAGCGTCTGCTGCTCCATCGGGGCGTCGACCTTGAGCTTGTGGTTGAGCTTCCTGCGGCCCACCTTGGAAATGTCGTAGCGCTCAGCGTTGAAGAAGAGGTTCTCGAAGAACTTTGTCGCGGTGTCGAGGGTGGGCGGATCGCCGGGCCTCATCCTGCGGTAGATCTCGATTATGCCGTCTTCCTGGCTGCCGACGCGGTCTTCCGCGAGGGTGTCCCTGAGGTAGGGGCCGACCTTCAGGTTGTCGATGAAAAGGAGGTTGAATTCCTTGACGTCGGCTTCCTTGAGCTGGTTTATCCTCTCGCCGGTGAGCATGGCGCCCGCTTCGAGCATTATCTCGCCCGTAGAGGGGCTGACAACGTCGCTGGCTAGGTACGCGCCCTTGAGGTCGTCCGGCTCTATCGGAAGGGCCTTGATCTCGTCCTGGCGAAGGCGTTTGACCGCCCTTTTGTTGACCTTGCGCTGTGCCTTGACGAGCACCGCGCCCGATTCGGGGTGGACGATGTTCTCGGTGGCGCGGCTGTCTTCCAGGAGGTCGAGGTTGAGCTCCTTGAGAAGGCGATTTTTCTCCCAGTCGGCGGTGACCGTGAGTTTGTCGTAGAAATTGTCGAGTATCTCCTGATGGCTGTATCCAAGGGCCTTCAGAAGGACGGTGGCGTGGAACTTCCTCCGGCGGTCTATGCGCACGAAAAGGAGGTCCTTGTGGTTGAACTCGAAGTCAAGCCACGAGCCGCGGTAGGGGATTACCCTGGCGGAGTAGAGATATTTGCCGCTTGAGTGGCGTTTGCCCTCGTCGTGCGAGAAGAAGACGCCCGGGGAGCGGTGGAGCTGGTTGACGATGACGCGCTCGGTGCCGTTGACGATGAAGGTGCCGTTCTTGGTCATCACCGGTATTTCGCCGAAGTAGACCTCCTGCTCCTTCACGTCGCGTATGGATTGCGACTTGCTCTCCTCATCGACGTCCCAAACCACCAGCCTTACCGTCACCTTGACGGGGCAGGCGAAGGTCATGCCCCTCTCGGTGCACTCCTCGACGTCGTATTTCGGCTCCCCCAGTTCGTACTTGACGAATTCGAGGGAGGCTGTTTCGGCGAAATCCTTTATGGGGAAGACGCTGAGGAAAACCTTTTGCAGGCCCATGTCTTTGCGTTCATGGGCCGGCACGTCCGCCTGCAAAAAGCGGTCGTAGGAATCCTTCTGAACCTCGATGAGGTTTGGGATGCCCACGACTTTGCCAATTTTGCTGAATTTTCTGCGGAGCCTTCTGTTTTCGGCGAGTTTTATGGCCATTGCCGTTTCAACTCCTTTGGGAGGTTCCGATTGCCAAGGCCCGAAGGCCTATTTTTCAATCGGCGCGTGCGGTTTGGTGCGCGCCGGAGAGGTCTGGTTTTTTAGAAAGCCAAAACGGGGACACACGAGACCATACGGGCTCGCGTGTCCCCAAGGGTTCTACCTGTTTTGGTTCGCGGTCAGCGAAATCAGGCGATTTCGACCTTGCCGCCGGCTTCTTCGATCTTGCCCTTGATGTCGTTGGCTTCGTCCTTGGAGACGGCTTCCTTGAGCATGCTGGGGGCGCCGTCAACGAGGTCCTTGGCTTCCTTGAGGCCCAGGCCGGTGAGCTGACGGACGACCTTGATGACCTGGATCTTGTTGGAGCCGGAGTCGAGGAGCTTGACGTTGAATTCGGTCTTCTCTTCGACGGGGGCGGCTTCGGCGGCGGCTACGGGCATGGCCATGGCCATGGGCGCGGCGGCGGTGACGCCGAACTTGTCCTCAAGTTCCTTGACGAGCTGGGAAAGCTCAAGAACGGTCATGTTTTCGATAAATTTGACGACATCTTCCTTGGTGATAGACATTTTTCTCTTCTCCTATAGCTGGATGAAATGAGGATTGTGAACTTTAGTTTTTCGTTTCGAGCCGGTTGCCAGGAAAGGCGCCTTAGGCGGCCTTTTTCTCCTCGATTGCGTGGAGGACCTGGACAAAGCTTCTGGGCACTCCGGAGAGCACTCCGACGAGGTTGCGCAAGGGTCCCTGGAGTACGCCGACGAACATGCCGAGCATCTGCTCCCTGCTGGGGAGTTTGGAGATGGCGTCGACGTCCGCCGCGGAGAGTAGCTTGCCGCCGAGGGCGCCGCCGCGAACTTCGATCTTGTCGTTCTTTTTGGCGAATTCCAGTAGGGACTTTGCCACCGTCGCGGGGTCGCCTTTTACGAAGATGACTCCGGTGGGGCCTTTGAAGCTGTCGCCGAGGACGGCAAAATCGGTGCCTTCTATGGCGATGCGAAGAAGCGTGTTTTTCGCAACGCGGTATTTGGCGTCGTTCTTGTCCATCGAGCGGCGGAGCTCGTTAACGGCCTTTACCGTCATTCCCTTGTTGTGGGTGAAGTAGACGGCCTGGGCGGTTTTGAACTTCTCTTGAAGTTCGCGAATCTCTTTTTCCTTGGTTTCCTTGTTCACTGCTCTTCTTACCCCCTTTCGCCTTTCGGTTAGGGTTAGGCTTTTAGCCTTCGGTTAGGCCGCTAAAGGAGGGGAGAGCCAATCCCCATCCCGTCCAGCCGACTGGGCAGGCTTTTTGGGTTTAAGCCGTTAGGCGCCTGCTGTCATTGTACGGCCCGGAAGGCACGGTTGGTTATTTCGCGGTCGCGGTGAACTCCACGGGGTCGATCTTGACGCCGGGGCCCATGGTGGTGGAGAGCGCGACTGCCTTGATGTAGGTTCCCTTCGCCGAGGAGGGCTTCGCCTTCTGGAGGCTGTCCATGACAGCTTCCACGTTCTCCCTGATCTGCTCCGGAGAGAAGGATTTGCGCCCCACGGGAACGTGCACGATGCCCGCTTTTTCAACGCGGAACTCGACGCGGCCGGCTTTCAGTTCCTTGACTGCGTTGCCGACTTCGAAGGTGACCGTGTTGGTCTTGGGGTTGGGCATGAGGCCGCGGGGACCGAGCACTCTGCCCAGTCTGCCGACGAGACCCATCATGTCGGGGGTGGCCACGGCCGAGTCGAAATCGAGCCAGCCGCCCGTAATCTTTTCGACAAGGTCCTCGGCGCCCACGAAGTCGGCTCCGGCGGCCTGCGCTTCGTTCGCCTTGTCGCCCTTGGCGAAGACGAGGACGCGCACCTCTTTGCCGGTTCCGTGAGGAAGCGCGACGGTTCCGCGCACCATCTGGTCCGCGTGGGCGGGGTTAACGCCCAGGTTTACCGCCAGATCGACGGATTCGTTGAAGCCCGCGAAGGCCGACTCGGTGACCAGCGATACAGCCTGGTCAAGCGTGTACCTGGTGGTCCTGTCGACCTTCTGGCGAGCCGCGAGTATTTTCTTACCGCGTTTTGCCATACTAATCTCCCACCGCGAGGCGTCTAGTTGTTAGTCCACGATGTCGAGGCCCATTGAACGCGCGCTGCCTTCTATGGTGCGCACGGCGGCCTCAAGGTCCGTGGTGTTAAGGTCTACCAGTTTCTGGGCGGCTATCTTGCGCACTTCTTCGCGCTTGATCTTGCCGACCTTGTTCTTGTTGGGCTCTCCGGAACCTTTGGGGATCTTCGACGCTATCTTCAGGAGGACCGCCGCGGGGGGGGTCTTCATGATGAAGGTGAAGGAGCGGTCGGAGAATATGGTTATCTCCACCGGAATGATGAGGCCCGGGTTGTCTTTGGTGGCCGCGTTGAACGCCTTGCAGAATTCCATGATGTTGGCGCCGTGCTGACCGAGCGCGGGGCCGATCGGCGGCGAGGGGTTGGCCTGCGCGCCTGGAATCTGCAATTTGACCACAGCCGTTATCTTCTTGGCCATGACGAGAACTCCTTAAGTTTTCTGGAAATACCCGGGGCGCTTGCGCGCCTAGGTCTTTTCCACCTGGAAAAATTCTAGTTCAACCGGAGTGGAGCGCCCGAAGATGGAGACAAGCACGCGAAGCTTGCCCTTTTCGGGGTGAACGTCCTCCACGACGCCGGAAAAGTTGCTGAAAGGACCGTCGATGACCTTGATCTGCTCGCCGGAAGAGAATTCGAATTTCGGGCGGGGGTTGACCCGTCCCTCCTCCATCTGGCCGAGGATCTGCCTCACCTCCTGTTCGGAGACGGGGGTGGGGTTGGTGGTGCCGCCTATGAAGCCGGTTACTTTTGGGGTGTTCTTCACCACATACCAGGTTTCGTCGTTCAGCTCCATGTTGACGAGGATGTAGCCGGGGAAGAACTTGCGCGACGAGGTGCGCTTTTCTCCCTTTACCACCTCCACGACCTTCTCGGAGGGAACGAGAACCTCGCCAAAGAAGTCCTGCTTGCCGAACTCTTTGATTCTCTGCTCCAGCGCGAGCTTGGCCCGGTTTTCATAACCGGAGTATGTGTGTACGACGTACCAGTTCTTAGCCATTTAAGATCACCTGTCAAGCCGCTTTGGGCTTAACGAAAAACCCATTCGAAAATCTTGCCGAGGATGACGTCGAGGATGCCCAGATAGATGCCGATTATCAGCGAAACTATCACGACCACAGCTGTGGAGGCGGCGGCGACCTTGCGGTCGGGCCAGGTGACCTTCATCAGCTCGGCCTTGGCTTCTCTCAGAAATTCCTGCGCTTTTGCAACCATTTGGAAAAACCCTTCGTCAAGATGGCAGGCCAGGAGGGACTCGAACCCCCAACATCCGGATTTGGAGTCCGGCGCTCTGCCAATTAGAGCTACTGGCCTGTATCCCGATTTTTAGTTACTTCGATTCTTTGTGAAGCGTGTGCTTCGCGCAGAAACGGCAGAATTTCTTAAGCTCCAGCTTGCCCGGAGTATTCTTCTTGTTCTTGGTGCTGTTGTAGTTCTTCTGCTTGCACTCGGTGCAAGAGATGGTGATCTTGTCTCTCATGGCCTGACTCCTCGCGGCTGGTTAGATCGCCGCGACATTTTTTGCTACGCGATGATTTTGGTGACGACGCCGGCGCCGACGGTGCGGCCGCCTTCGCGGATCGCGAAGCGAAGTCCTTCTTCCATCGCGATGGGCGTGATGAGCTCAACCGTCAGGTTGACCTTGTC
>SRXB01000379.1 GCA_009724975.1 bacterium
GAGGCGTTGACCACCGCCATATAGAGGTTGTTCGTCCCCGCCGGTTTTTCCATAGCCTCGGTCCTCGCCACTATTTTGGCCGTGGAGGAGCCTTTGGCCGATACCGCCACCAGCGCGTCGGCCCCTGTCGGCATCTCTGAGAGGGAGTAGCGGTTGGGAAGGATGGGGTTTGAAACCGAAAAGAGGCTGGCGCCGTATTTTTCCGGCATTCCAAGGGAGGAAGGGGCGTAGGAATAAGGGACGTAGCCGACACTCTTTATCTTGGAGCCCAAAGGCCCCGAGGCGTAAAAGGCGCCGTCAGGCCAGGTGTCGGCGGGGTGCGCGGCCAGCGCCCAGAACTTCGCCACCTCGTTCTCAAAGGTGTCGGAGGAGCACGCCTGGACCTTGTTTCTGAGCGCCGACTCCATGCTGGTGGAAAAGGCCTCGGGGGCGATTTCGGTGAAGGGAAGGGTCGAGCCGCAGAGTTTTTTCACGTAACCGGCGAAGATCGCGGCCCCGTATTCGTGCGCGCCGTCGAAGGTGTTGAGGGCCAGGGCGGGGTTGGCGAGAAACTCCGAGGCCACGAAATAGACGTAATCGTTGACGTCGGGGAAAAGCTCGTCCTCCATCCACGTCGCGGTCGCCTCGAACCACCACATCTCCGCGTAAAATTTCGTGTTGCTGACTAAGACCTCGTCGTTCCACGGGTACCCCGCCCCGCGCTGGACCGCGTGAAAAAGCTCGTGGGCGGCGACGGCGTCGAGTATGGCAAGATCGTTCAGGTAGCCGAAATTCGCGCTGAAGACGAACCACGCCACGTCGAAATCCTTGTCGATTTCGGTGTAGGCGTAATAGGAGGAGGGGATATTGACCGTCCACCAGCTTTCGGCGGCGGTGTTGTCGGTGTCTACCTGAACGCCGGTGTTGCCGACGTAAACATCCAGGTAATAAGTTTCAGAGCCGTAGGGAAGGGGAAACCCCCTCGCCTCGAACTCGGCGAAGGACTCCTCAAGGGAAGCGCCGAGGCGCGCCACCCAGATGGGGACGCCGTCCTTGTCGGGGTCGGCCCAGTCGGGGTCGGAGGCGGGATAGGCGCTCCCCCAGAATATCTGGAAATGCTCGGTGAGGTGGACCTTTGCGTTTCTCACCGTCACCGGCGCGGCCGTCCTTGCGGAGAAAAGCCCCCTTGGAGTGGGTGCGGGATGGGCGAACGCCTTGTCGGGAAGGGAGCGGACGCCCGTGGCGCACCTTTGGGCGCTGGCCGCCGACGGAAAAAGAGCCGCCGCCAGCAGGCAGGCAGCAAATAAAGCAATAACCCTCTTCATCCATTACCTCTTGGCAAGGCAAATCCGAAACTTCCCATATACTAGACCAAAAAACCGCCCAGTTTAAATTTTTTAGCGGCGAAAGGACTTCGTTCAGCGCGGCGGCGCGGAAAACCTGGCGAGGATTACCTTTCCGGCGCTCTCGGGCAAAATGCCGGATTCGTTTAATGCCTGCCCCCAGCTCTTTTTGCCGCCGTAAATCTCCGCAAGGAGCGAGGGAGCCCTTTGGGGAGTCTTTTCAGTCATCAAAAGCATGAGAGCGGTCTGTGCATTGTCGGCGCCAAGCTTCCTAAGCCCCTCCACCAGCTTTTGGTCCGCCCCCATTTTATTAACCATCGCCGCGTTCGCCAGCGCGTAAAGCATCCCCGTCTCGTCGCCCGCGGCGAAAGCCGCCTCGAAGGCCCCCCCCGCCCTTTTCGCCTCAATTTTAGCCTCCTTGAGCGTCGCCGCCCAGCTTGGGGAGGCTTCCCGCGCCTTCGCCAGCTTTTCGGGGTCCTCCCCGACGAGAGGCCCCAGATAGAGGGTGAACCAGAGGTCCGCCTCGCCCGAGCCGCCCATGCGCATCTTCACCACGTCGCCCTTTGAGC
>SRXB01000079.1 GCA_009724975.1 bacterium
TGGGGCTGGCCGCGATAACCGCGGCGGCTTCACTCTTTTGCGTGGCCTACGGAGCAAGGGAGAAGGCCACAGCGGCACGGGGCGGCTAAGAGGCTGATCCTGCGACCGCGACCCTTTCCCTTCCCCCCAGGTCTCGCTCGAAAGAGAGGGTTGTGAAGAACGGTTCGCCTCTTATTATCTCCCCCACCTCGCTCTCCTGTCCCATTCCGAACTCGATTAGAAGAGAGCCCCCTTCTTTCAGGCGCGCCGGGGCGCCCGAGACAATCCTTCGGATGAGGTCGAGGCCGTCCTCGCCGCCGTCGAGGGCCGCGGCGGGCTCGAAAGCCGCCACCTCGCGCTGAAGCGAGGGAATCTGGCCCGAGGGGATGTAGGGCGGGTTGGTGATTATCAGGTCAAAAGAATCTAGGGGGTCCAGAGGGCCGTACAGATCGCCCCTGAGTAGAGAAAGCCTCTCCGAAACGCCGTGGGAGGCGGCGTTTTTGGCTGTGAATTGCATCGGGGCCTCTTCCCTGTCCACCCCGACCCCTTCCCACCACTCTTTTTCCTTTAAAAGCGCGATGGAAACGGCTCCACTGCCTACCCCGAGCTCAAGGAATTTCCCCGAGTCTCCCATCAGGGAGAGGGCGGCCTGCACGAGGGTCTCGGTGTCGGGGCGGGGAATCAAAACCCCCTTCCCCACGGCGAACGAAAGCGACCAGAACTCTTTTTTACCGAGGATGTAGGCGGTGGGCTCGCCCGAGGCGCGCCTTCTCACCATCTCGCGGTAACGGCCCACCTCCGGCGGGTCAAGGGGCCTGTCGTATTGCAGGTAAAGGCCAAGGCGGGTAAGCCCAAGGGCCTCGGCCAGCAAAAGCTCGGCCTCAAGGCGCGGGGACTCCACCTCTTTCTTGGCGAGGTATTCCGCCGTCAGCTTTATAAGTTCAAGGGGGGTGGGGGCCGGTTGCTCAGCCATCGCCGTAGGCCAGATTATCAGCCTGCGCCTGGGCCTTGAGGGGCTCTATTAGGGGGTCGAGGTTCCCTTCCAGAAGCTCTTCGAGCTTGTAGAGGGTGAGGTTTATGCGATGGTCGGTGACGCGCCCCTGAGGGAAGTTGTAGGTGCGTATGCGCTCGGAGCGGTCGCCGCTGCCGACAAGGCTTTTGCGCTCCTGGCTCCGCTCGGCCCGTGCCTTTTCCTGCAATGAGTCAAAGAGGCGGGCCTGAAGGATTTTCATCGCCTTGGCGCGGTTCTTGTGCTGGGATTTCTCGTCCTGGCAGGCCACCGCGACGCCGGTTGGGATGTGGGTTATGCGCACCGCCGATTCGGTCTTGTTGACGTGCTGGCCGCCCGAGCCGCTGGCGCGGTAGACGTCCACGCGAAGGTCGTCGGGGTTTATCTGCATGTCGATGTCGTCGGCCTCGGGCATTATAGCCACGGTGACGGCGCTGGTGTGGATTCTGCCGCTGGACTCGGTGACGGGGACGCGCTGTACGCGGTGCGCGCCAGACTCGTATTTGAGCTGGCCGTAAACGCTTTTGCCCTTTATGAGGACGATTACTTCCTTTATGCCGCCTATACCTATCTCGCTAAGGCCCAGCTCCTCTATCTTCCACCCCTTTATCTCGGCGTAGCGGGTGTACATGCGAAAGAGGTCGGCGACAAAGAGCGCCGCCTCGTCGCCGCCCGTTCCGGCGCGGATTTCGAGGATGGCGTTTTTCTGGTCGAGCGGGTCGGGGGGAGCGAGGAGGGCTTTGAGGTCGGCCTCGGCTTCGGGGAGTTCGTCCTTGGCGGCCTCCATGTCCTCGCGCGCCAGGTCGCCCAGCTCGGGGTCGGCCAAAAGCTGCTCGGCCTCGGCTATACGCTCCTGAAGGGCATTCAGGCGCTCCGAGGCGCGGACTATCTCGCCAAGTTCGGCGTGCTCTTTGGTAAGGCGCGCGTACTCCTCGCGGTCCGTCATTATCTTCGGATCGGAGATGAGCGCGGAAAGCTCGTCGTAGCGTGATTTTATCTGGGAGAGGCGGTCACCGACATCCACGATATGTTCCATTTGCGGCGGGGCCGCCCGTAAGACTTGTTAAGCGAGGAGTTTTTTAAGTTCGGCGCGGACCTTCTTTTGCTGCCCGCAGCAATATTCGCCCTCGGTGCACTTGCCGCGCACGCAGCCGGGACCCGCGCCGGAGAAGAGAAGAGGCGATACTGCGTAGGCGGCCCGGTACATCTCCTTGGCCATCTCGCGTATCTCCCACTGCGCCCTCGTGCAGAGGCGAAGGGCGAAAAAGTGGTGCAATTCCCTCGCGTTCATCGTCACCACTATCTTGGTTTCGCAGGCGTTGGGGAGGATGTAGCGGGCATCCTCGGCGGGGACGCCGCCCTCGACCAGTTCGCCGTAAAGCTTCCAGATTTCTTCGAGCTTTTTCTCGAAAAGCGCCCTGGATTTCTTGCTTTTGGATATTGAAGGCGGAATCACCGCCTCCACTTTTTTCAGCTCGACGTAGCGCTGGCTCTGCTGGGAGTAGGAGGCGACCCTGTGGCGCACCAGCTGGTGCGAGCAGGCCCGCGAGATTCCGTCTATGCCGAAGGTGAAGACCGCGTGTTCAAGGGTCGAGAAGTGGCCCATCGACGTTATCTTGCCGACGAGCTTTTCAACCTCGGCGTCCGTCAGGGCCTCGGCCAGCTCGGAAACGGAGCGCGGCGAGTAGCAAAGCCGCGCCGCCACCGCCACCGCCCGCTCGGGTGTTGGGGTGTGGGCTAGTATCTCTACCGAGAGGCGGCCCATGAAGCCTTTACTCCGGCTTCTTCATCCCGTATTTCTTGAGGAACCTGTCTACGCGCCCCTCGGTGTCCAGCATCTTGGACTTGCCGGTGTAAAAGGGGTGGCACTCGGAGCAGATTTCCGTCTTGATTTCCTTGATGGTGGAACGGGTCTCGAAGTTGTTGCCGCAGCTGCACTGCACCTTCACCACGTCGTACTTGGGGTGTATTGCTTCCTTCATTTTTCTGCCTGTCTCCTTGGTTCAAACGCCCTCGGGCGTAAAAATCAGCCGTTTTTTCGGAATCTGGGACTCTAACACCACGAGGGGTCAATTTGCAAGTGCCCATGAAACCTTTTTTCCGAGGCGTGCGATTGCTTTTTTTTGACACAGGGGTAACTTTGTGACAGAATCACACAATCAAAACGCTATTTTGGCGAGTTGCGCCAGCGAATCATAACCCCTCGTTCATATTAACATTATAACGTTTTATTTCAGCGAAGGAACCACCAATGGCGAAAACCAGCAAGGTGCCCGAGGCCACCATTAAAAGGCTCTCGATCTACATGAGAGTCTTAAAAGACCTCGAAAAACGCGGCACCGAAGTCGTCTCAAGCGCCGACCTGGCGGAAATATGCAACATAAATCCCGCGCAGATACGAAAAGACCTCACCTACTTCGGGGAATTCGGCGTGCGCGGCGTGGGTTACTACGTCAAGGAGCTGCATTTCGACATCCGAAAGGTCCTGGGGCTGAACCAGCGCCGCAACGTGGTGCTCATCGGGGTGGGAAACCTCGGCAAGGCCCTCTTGTGCTACCGCAACTTCTCCGAACACGGCTACGAGTTCGTCGCCGCCTTCGATTCCGACGCCTCCAAAATCGGCGAAAAGACCCCCTGCGGCATAATAGTGCGCGACATCAAAGACCTTCCCGCCGTGGCCAAGGAATTCTCCGTGGACATCGCCATAATCACCACCTCCGCCCAGGGCGCTCAGGAAGCGGCCACCGCGGCGGCGGCGGCGGGCGTGCGCGGCATCCTTAACTTCGCGCCCGTCCACCTTTCGGTGCCAAAAGAAATGAAAGTCAAGAAGGTTGACCTCACAACCGAGTTCGACAACTTGGCATATCACCTCCAGCCGGGGTAAAATATCACTTAGAAGGAGTGATCATGCCCGCCTGGACAGTTGAAAATCCGGATAAGGTCAAAGAGGCCGATCTAATCATAGGAATACCGTCCCGCAACGAGGCCGATTCCATAGGGTTCGCCGTGGAACAGGCCTCCGAGGGGCTAGCGAAATATTTCGCCAACCTTCGGGCCGTAATCGTCAACTGCGACAACCAGAGCGACGACGGCACCAAAGAGGCGTTCTTCGCCGCCCGCTCAAAGGTCCCGCGCATATACCTCTCAACACCCGACGGGGTGCGCGGCAAGGGCAACAACCTAAAGAACCTCTTTCGCTTGGCGGGCGAGCTGAAAACCAAAGCTGTGGTCTGCCTTGACGCCGACACAAAATCGCTCTCGCCCAAATGGATAAAGAACCTCGCCGAACCGCTCTTGGCCGACTACTCATTTGTCGCCCCCCTCTACCTCACCCACAAATACGACGGCAAGGTCACCAACTCCATCGCCTATCCCCTCAGCCGCTGTCTCTACGGGCGCAGGATACGCCAGCCGATAGGCGGCGAATTCGGCTTTTCCGGCGACCTTGCGCGCTACTTCCTCGACCACGAGAGCTGGACCGACTCGGTGGCGCACTTCGGCATCGACATCTGGATGACGACCCTCGCGATACACTACGGCAAACCCATAACCCAGGCGTTTTTGGGTTCGCCCAAAATCCACAGGCCCACCTGCGACGAAAAAGCGCTCGGAGAGATATTCAGGCAGGTCGTTGGAACCATCTTCCACCTGCAGAACATGCTCTCTCCCTTCTGGAGGGATATACGCCATTCCCGCCCCACCGCCATATTCGGCTTCGGCACCGGCGAAGAGGCCCAGCCCTGCGGCTCCGAGGTCGATTATTCCGCCCTCTACTCATCCATAAAAGACGGCTACGGGCGCTACTACTCCCTGTGGAACGAAATACTGGCCGGAGAAACCTACTCCAAGCTGGAGGAGGTCATATCCCTGGACGAAAAGAGCTTTGAACTGCCCACCAACCTGTGGGCTCACATCCTCTTCGACATGTCGGTGGCCTGCCGCGACAAGGTGGTTGAGATAGACCAGCTCACCGAATCGCTGGTCCCACTCTACCAGGGCCAGAACCTCACCTTCATGAAAGCAACCGAGGGCATGCCCCAGGGGCAGGCCGAGGAATACATAGAAGACCAGTGCCTTAGCTTCGAGGAGGCCAAACCCTACCTCCTCAAAAGGTGGGGGTAGTGAAAAGGCGGTCGGTCGAAGGAGTCCTTGCATGGCCCGCATAATGATAGTCGATGACGAGGAGCACATCCGCACCCTCTATAAGCTGGAGCTTGAGGACGAGGGCTACGAGGTCGTCGCGCTGGAGAGCGGCAAAGACCTCGTCCGCCTAATCGGGGAAAAAAAACCCGGGGTCGTCATCCTCGACATCAAAATGATCGACCACAACGGCCTCGACGTCTTGCAGGAGGTGAGAAAAGCCTTCTACGACCTGCCGGTGATACTCTGCTCGGCCTACGGCTCCTTCAAGGGCGACGTGAAGGCTATCGCGGCGGACTACTATGTGGTAAAGTCCTCAAACCTCTCGGAACTCAAAAAACGCATCAAAAACGCGCTGGAGTCCGGAATCCAACGCTGAAGGCTGGGGATTTTTGGCCTCCTTTTCAAAAGGGCGCAAAGAAAGCGCCCTTTTTCAGTTGGTGAAATGGTCAAATACATCGCGGTGGCGGGAATGATGGGCAGCGGCAAATCCAGCCTCGTGAAATTCCTCTGCAGCCGCTACCCGCAAATACGCCCCTTCTACGAGCAGAACGAGGAGAACCCCTACCTCGCCGACTTCTACTCCGAGATGAAAAAATGGGCGTTCCACTCGCAGGTCTACTTTTTGACCCTCAAGTTTCGCACCCACCAGCTTCTCGACGCCTGCCCGCAGACGGTGATACAGGACCGCACCATCTACGAAGACGCGGAAATCTTCGCCGAAAACCTAAAAAGGCAAAACATCCTCGCCGGACGCGACTACGAAGCCTACCGCCGCCTCTACCAGACCATACTCTACTCAATAAACCCCCCCGACCTCCTCATCTACATGAAGACCAACCTGCGCACCGTGAAAAAGCGCATAAAACTTCGTGGCAGAGAGTTCGAGAGCGCCATAGACGCCGAATACCTCAAGGGGCTCGGCGCACTTTACGAAAACTGGATAGAGAGCTACAAGAAAAAGGGGATTTCGCCGGTGGTGGAGGTGGACGCGGGGAAACTGGACTTTCTGCACAACCTCGTCGACCGCATAGAACTGCTGGAAGCGATAGAAAAGCACCTCTAGCCCAGGGCTGGCGGCCCTAAACCCTTCAAGGCCAGCGCCGCAAAAGCCCCGTCACCTAACCTGCGTGTGCTTAAGTATAAACGCCATAACCATGCCGATGGCGAAAAGAATGATGGCCGCCAGAATAAGCTTTAAATCAGTTTTTCTCTCGGGCGAGGAGAGCTGCTCCATGGTCGGTATGCCCCAGATGCCGTTTCTTCTCAACTGGATAGCGGCAAGGCATGAGGCGGAGGCTATGAAGATCCACATGGTTACCGCATCCCAGAAAGTCACGCGCAACTCCTCAGTATTTAATCCGGTCGGCGAATCTTTTCGCGGTGTCGTTCAAAAAACCAGTAAAGGTATTTATTCTTAAACCTTTTGCCTCACCAAGCGGCATATTTCATCACCCTAAAGAGTGAATCTTTACGACAAAGCTTCCTGAATCCTTGCCCCTTGCATCAACGCTTGGGCCATGTCCTCGATTTTTTCCCGCATGACGAGCTTTTCCAGCCATTTGGCGGGTATTCCACCCGCTCCGTAAAACGCTCCGGCCAGCATGCCGTAAATAGCGCCGGTTGTGTCGGCGTCGTCGCCGAGGTTCACCGCCAAAAGCGCCCCCTCGCCGAAAGCGCCGGAATTGTGGAAAGCCCAGAGCGCCGCCTCAAGGCTCGCGGCCACATAGCCTCCTCCGCGAATCTCGGGCGGGTTTTTTGCCTTGAAGGAGCCTTCGGCGACCTCTTTTATCGCCGGATGAAGCGGGTTTTGCTCCCATAGATCCTCGACCGGCGCGAAATGGGGCGCTAAAAGCTCCTCCTTCCCCCTTCCCGCCAGCGCACCGGCTATCAGCGCGCCCATGTAGCGGCAGGCGTCGACGCACTCGGGGGCGCAATGGGTTGCAAGGGAGCTTTCGCCGGAAAATTTCACGGCCAGGGCGATATTGTCGGAGAAAAAGAGGGGTACGGGGGCAAGGCGCATCAGCGAGCCGTTTCCCTTGCCTTCCGGCTCGGCGAAACCTGCCCTTTTGTTCTTTTCGAACCACTCAAGGGCTCTTTTGGTGGTGTTTCCGATGTCGAAGCACTCGCCGGTGGAGGAGTGAAGGCCGCGCCGATACCAGCGAAGGTAGTTTTCAAGCTGGTGATGAAGATCGAAGCCGCCTCTGGCGACGAGGCTTTCGGCGAGGCAAAGGGCCATGGAGGTATCGTCGGTGAAGTGGCCCGCCGGAAGGTTGAAGGGGCCGCCTGAGATCATCTCGGAGAGCGGGGCGAAGGTGCCTTGCCGACGAAATTCAAGCGGCATTCCGAGGGCGTCGCCCACAGCGAGGCCAAGGAGCGACCCCTTTACCCTGTCGCCGCGGGAGATCATCTTCAGTGTTCTTCCACCACCGTGTTCGGAAGTTCGTTGCGGTCGCCCTCCACCGGCGGAAAATGGTCGGCGAGGACTCGGGAGACCTCGTGCACCGCCTCCACCAGCCCTTCTGCGAAGCGGCCCTGGGCGAAGCGGGAGGAGAGTATGTCCCTTACGGAATTCCACCCCTCCTGACCCATGAAGCGGTCGATGCCTTCGTCCCCGACGATCGCGAATTTCTTTTGCGTGACCGCGATGAGGATGAGGACGCCGTTTTTTTGCGCGGTCTTGTCCATACCTAGGCGGTGGAAGGTCTTTTGCGCCTCCAAAAGCGGGTCGCAACGGCATGAGCCCTTTATAGCGACGCGAATCTCGCCGCTGGTGATCTTTTCGGCCTCGCCTATGGCGGCCTCTACCAGTTGGAGCTAACGGCGGAGGGCGGCGTGCAGGCGGTGCCGGCCATGGCCGCGCCAATGCCGAAGGAGAGGATCGACATCCATTTGACGTTGATCCCCATAAGCTGGGCCGCCTCACGATCCTGGGCCGTGGCGCGGATCGAGATCCCCAGCCGGGTGCCGTACAACACGACGATCAGGAGCACGGTGATATAGGCCACCAGCCAGCCGACCGAGTACATGAAGCCGTCGTAGCCGTACAGCGAGATCATCCCCGAGATCCCCAGGAACGAGGCGGCCGACATGTAGTCGCCGGCGATCGCCCAGCCGTTCTG
>SRXB01000080.1 GCA_009724975.1 bacterium
CCGCGCCCGGACTGCGGCCAAACTTTTCCACGGCGAAAAGTTTGGATCAAACGCCGTGGTCCCCCGCCGTCTTGCCCGCCTGCGGCGGGTTCCCTGCGCCGGCCAGATGAATGCCGGCCGGACGAAAACTCGCTGCGCTCGAACATTCGTCCGGCTGATCGGCATTCATCCATCCGGCTCCGGCGGCGACGGCACGGGGGGGTGGTGAATGGCAGGCAAAGCCAAACACGTTCCGAATGCTGAATGCCGGTCTTTCGGACAACCGATGAAAATAGGCAGCCCGGTGCGGGGCCCCAAGTGGATGGGCCCCGCCAAGCGGTGGCAAGGGCTGTGCCGGTGTCCGGCCGGGGAGAGGCGGTGAGCGAAGCGGCCGAGCGGTGGAGAGTGCCATGCCCGCCGCGAGGCGCAGGCGTTTCTGCGTACTCTTTTCGCCGGAAAAGAGTACGTCGCCGTGCGGGGGCGAGACCCCGCGACAACCTTCCATCCTCGAAAACATGGGCATGCCATAAAATCAAACAGGTGCCAGCTTGGATGGGCTGGCACCTGATGGTAAGTGGGGTGGGGAGATTAGAATTGGTATTGTGTCCCCAAGTTTCCTTCTGCTCGGAATTCGCTGAGAATTATAAATAGTCTAGATTGATCAAACGATAACGCATAGCATCCTGACTTACATTGAAGATATTTGCAAGATCTTCAATAGTGTTAACTCCTGAATCAATGCATTCTTGGATCAAACCTTCTGGCATCAGTAGTTCGGCAGCAAAAGCATTTGCTTCAACCTCACTATGTCCGCGCACATTTTCAGACCTATAAAGAACAACGTTCGGTGATTCAAGATCAACATTATCGTGATGAATAACGTCTTCTGAATGGAGAAGATAATGGCCTATCTCATGTGCAATCGTAAACCTTTTTCGTTCTGGTGTATGATCTTTGTTGACGCCAATGTAAAGTCTTTCTCCTTGTCGAATGAAAATTCCCGACATTCCTCCTGGGAACTCATGGTCGACAAGAGATATCCCAAAATCGTTAGCGATTTGTTCTAAGCTAATTCTGTATCGATTTTGATTCCCACGTTCGTTGATGTACTGAGAAGCGAGTTTTTTTGCCATCTTGATGGCGACTTTTTTTCCTTTCATTTCTCTCCCCTTATAATTTGAGAAATAAAAGATTCGATATCCTTTAGTTCCTCACCATCGATACCCTTCTCTGCAATTGCGCTATCCAAAGACGTAAGTTTTTTAATCTGGTCCAAACTCGGCATTAAGGCAGACATATCAACTTGGAAACGATCAGCCGCCAGGTACGTCTCAGCAATACTTATCGACTGCTTACCCGTTTCGTAGGCTATCAAGGTGGGCCGGGAAATGCCTAGGTGTGCCGATAGTGCCTCTTGGGACACACTGTTCCCCTCGCGTAACTCACGCAGCTTTTTGCCTACAATTGTGGAAATAAGAGGTATGTGGGATTTGTCCAGCGGCATCATGTCCAAAATAAAACATCCCTTGAGCTTTTGTCAATTTTTTAGGCGGTTACGGGTGTGTCATTTAACGATCATCAGTCAAAATCTGTATACAGTATACATTTGTGTGTTTTTTTATCAAATTTAAATTGTAAAAAATATTGACAACGATCTTGGCCCGTGCTAATCGTATGATCAGATCAAAATTCAAGCGAAGGGAGGTGACGCCATGGCGAAGAATCCACCGATTGGCGATGGGCACAGAAACGGTGCCGTTCGGGACAGATCACAGGTTCAAAACCCTGTCAACGGCAACTGGATCAAGCGGGACACTATCACCGGTCGCTTCATCGACCAGAAATCCGACGGGACCCCTTTCAAGGGAGTCCGCAAAGAGAAGTAACCAACACGTGAAAGGAACACACCAATGAGTACTGAAAAGCAGAAGCACGAAGGGAACGGAGAAAATTTCGTCCAAGTTGCAGCCGTCACCACCAGCGGGTCGTATCCCGCTGAAGGGTATGAAAACGCCCCAGCTAATCAGAAGGTGCGTGTATTCCTTGCCGAAGCTACCCGCAAGTTGAATATTACAGATGTCAGCAACTGGATAGCTAGGGTCGGAAACAAGGAAGTCAACCCGGAACTTTCCTACGAAGAAAACGGGTTGTCAGGCGAAATCGACATCGATTTCGGCCCTCGTGAGAGTGGTGGTGGTAATGCATGAGTTGGTGTCCAGAGCCTTGTTTACCGAGCAGACCAAGGGGATTGAACGAGTCGCCCGGTTGAGAGGCTGGACAATTTACTGCATCGAGTATCCCGCAATAGATGTTGGATTCATCGGAGAGAGCAAGGATATCAGGGTGCGGATGTTATGTTGTGATTGGGATGAAATGCCCCCGTCGATCGAGTTGCTTTCACTCGCAGGCGAGCGGCTTTCAACAATCCGGACGGGTCCGGACTCTGTGTTTAATAATTCTGCGCACCCGGTGACCGGGTATCCGTTCATCTGTATGATCGGCACCCGTGAATACCACATTCATCCAAGCCATACAAGTGACCACTGGGATAACCACAAAAACAAGCCGGGCAACGACCTCGGCGGAATACTAACCCAAGTATGGAATGCTTGGCTGAAGATACAGGGCTGACATGGCAATCGTTACGATCAACAGAGCAGGAATCGAGCAAACCCTCGATTTTCTGAAACAGGCTGGTACACAGCACGTTGAATGCGTTGTGCTTTGGTTGGCAAAGAACCTGGGCGGAGCGCTGGACATTCAGACCGTTTACCGGCCGCCGCAGATTGCGAAAAGGGATTTTTTTCGTATTCCACAGGAAAGCATAGTGGAGTTGATGACGTATCTTCGGCAGAACAGACTCATGGTCGCGGCTCAGGTGCATACTCATCCTGGCCCCGCTTTCCATTCTCTTGCAGATGACACATGGGCAATCATCCGTCACGTCGGCGGGCTGTCACTGGTCATACCGAGATTTGCACGTGCCACATCGGCCGAGAGTTTTATCAGGGATGCTGCCGTATTCAGGCTATCAGAAGACAACAACTGGGAGGAGATCCGCTCAAGAGAACTCGAACATTATTTACAGGTGGCGCTATGAATATCACAGCTTTAAAAGAAAATGCCAAAACACTGGCTGCCGCGCTTGGGATTGACGAAGACACAGCTGAAACCTTGCTTGATGCATCGGTTCTGATAACAGTTGATGCTGCCGATGAAGTGGGTACCCGCATGGCCACGGAGCTTGAACTCTTGCTGCAACGGACAGTGTCTGCGGTGACTCGCGATATCGACTCGGTGAAGCAACCAGATGTTGAAGTGATTATCGGGACCAGTGCCTCGCGTTCACGAACTAAATGCCTGTTCGTGGGAATCACCGATGAGCGAATAGAAATCGGCGAGGCACGTCGGGAATCACAAGTGTCTTCGATACGCCATCAAGCATTCTTGTTGATTGGAGCCTGTTTTACTGCAGCAAAAGCGCTTGCCTGCTATTTGGGAGAGAGGTTTCCATTCAGCGTCGATGAGTTGCTAATCATCGATTTCCGGGCAATTTTCGGAGAGGACCTCGATTCTTTCCGTGAACCGGTTGATCTTGGAACCGTGTACTTGGCAGGTGCCGGTGCCGTGGGCAACGGCTTTCTGTACGGACTTCGTTACTTTGATGTCCAGGGAACTATCCATGTTGTTGACCCGAAACTGGTGAAGGAAGGCAACCTCAATCGCTGCATGTTTTACGACAAGGATGACCTTGGCCTGCAAAAGGCTAATCGACTCTGCAGTAAGGCACAACCATTCTTCAACAAAATAACGCTCATTCCTCGAAACCACGATCTTCGTGACAGCCCAGAAAGACACGCTGGTCGGTGGCTAGAAAGGCTGGTCGTAACCGTAGACAGCCGTAGGGGCAGACGAAATCTGCAGAATGAAATGCCCGGTGAAGTCTATGATGCATCTACTACGGGTATCCAGGAGGTTGTCGTTCACTTCAACCAGCAGCCAACAGCCGGAAAGGCCTGCTTGAGTTGTATTTACCTAGAGGAAAATGGAGAACTGACACATGAAGGACATGTGGCCGATCTCCTTGGGGTGGGTGTTGATAAGGTGCGTGAAACTTTCATCGACAGTTCTGCAGCAATGGAAATCTGTCGCAGGTATCCAACAATTAGCCCTGAAGCTATCCAAGGCACAGCCTATGACAGCCTTTTCAAGCAGCTATGTGGCCAAGGTGAGTTGCAGATAGCAGCTGACAAACACGTATTAGCACCTTTTGCATTTGTATCAGTGCTGGCTGGGGCAATGCTAGCTGTTGAAATGGTTAGGAGAGTCCGGAAAGGACAAGCTGCGGTACCATATAACTACTGGCGACTGGCACCATATAGTACCCCTAATATCCGGGGGCGTTATAATCGTGAAAAGGTCGATGGCTGCGAGTTCTGCGGCGATCCGGTAAGAACGAAGTGTTGTAACCAATTATGGGGGATTGACTGACAGGATCCCCCACTGGTAGATCAAAACAAAAAGGCGACCATCTCTGGCCGCCCTTCCTTTTATCTCACTTCCCCCACTTCCCCTTGATCCTCTCCACCGCCTCGATCACATTCTCCTTATGGCCGAAGGCCGAGAGCCGGAAGAACCCTTCGCCTGATGGCCCGAACCCCGACCCCGGCGTGCCGACCACATGGCACTCATTGAGGAGCTTGTCGAAGAAGTCCCAGGAGGAGAGGCCGCCCGGCGTCTTCAGCCAGATGTAGGGGGCATCGACCCCGCCGTAGCAGGTGATGCCGGCGGCCGACAAGCCCTCGCGAATGATGCGGGCGTTGTCCATGTAGTAGTCGATGATCTCCTTGGTCTGCGCCCACCCCTCGTCCGAATAGACCGCCGCGGCGGCCTTCTGCACCGGGTAGGAGGCGCCGTTGAACTTGGTGGTGGTGCGGCGCAGCCAGAGCTTGTTGAACGAGTACTTCTCGCCGGTGGCCGTCGTCCCCATCACCTCCTCGGGGACCACCACCAGCCCGCAGCGCACCCCGGTGAAGCCGGCGGTCTTGGAGAAGGAGCGGAACTCGATGGCGCACTGTTTCGCCCCTTCGACTTCATAAATCGAGTGGGGGATCTCCGGGTTGGTGATGAACGCTTCGTAGGCGGCGTCGAAGAAGATCACCGCGCCGCTTTGGTTGGCGTAGTCGACCCACTTCTTCAACTCCGCCTTGGTCGCCACCGCCCCGGTCGGGTTGTTGGGGAAGCACAGGTAGATGATGTCGACCTTTTGCTTCGGCAGCTCGGGGATGAAGTTGTTGGCCTCGTTGCACGGCATGTAGACGATGTTCTTGTAGTAGCCCTTCTCGTCGGCCTCGCCGGTGCGGCCGATCATCACGTTGGTGTCGTTGTACACCGGGTAGACCGGGTCGCCGATCGCCACCACGTTGTCGAGCGCGAAGATGTCGAGGATGTTGGCGCAGTCGCACTTGGAGCCGTCGGAGATGAACATCTCCTCGGTCTTGAGCGACACGCCGAGCGGCTTGTAGCTCTTCTCGATGATGGCGTTGATCAGCCAGTCGTACCCCTGCTCCGGGCCGTAGCCGGCGAAGTTCTGGGTGGTGGCCAGATCGTCCACGGCGTCGTGGAACGCCTTGATCACCGCCGGGGCCAGCGGCCGGGTGACGTCGCCGATGCCGAGGCGGATGACTTTGGCGCTAGGGTTCGCCGCAGCGAATTCGCGCACGCGGCGGCCGATTTCGGGGAAGAGGTAACCTGCTTTGAGCTTCAGATAATTGTCGTTGATTCTTGCCACGTTTCCTCCGGGGAACGGCCCTTTTCCGCAATCTCGGCGTTGGCCGGCGGGACTCCTTGTGCGACGTAGCTCCGCTACGCCTTACGCGTCGTCCCTTGCCCGCCTTGACCTTGCGAAAAATTGCTCGTTCAAGTGCGATTGATTTTGATAAAGGGGCGGCAGGAACCGCCCCTCATGTTAATTCAGGCCTAAAACATCCTGCATGTCATAGAGACCGGGTTTTTGGGTGGCGAGCCATGAGGCCGCTCTGACCGCACCCCTTGCAAACATGTCGCGACTCATCGCTCTGTGGCTCAACTCGATGCGCTCGCCCATGCCGATGAAGTAGACGGTGTGCTCGCCGACGATGTCGCCGCCGCGCACGGTCTGCATGCCGATCTCCTCTTTGGTGCGCTCGCCGGTAAAGCCTTCGCGGTGGCAGTTGGCGACCGCATGGTAGTCGCGCCCGAGGGCCTCGGCGACCACCTCGCCCATGCGCACCGCGGTCCCCGAGGGGGCGTCCTTCTTCTTGTTGTGGTGCAGTTCGACGATCTCGACGTCGAAGCCATCGCCCAAGGACTTGGCGATCTCTTTCAGCACCTTGAAGCAGACGTTGACGCCGACGCTCATGTTCGGCGCGGAGACGATCGGGATAACCTTGGCGAACCCGGCGAGCTTGGCCTTCTGCTCCGGGGTGAAGCCGGTCGAGCCGATGACCATGCTTTTGCCCAGGCGGGCGCAGACCGCGGCGTTCTCCAGCGTCACCTCGGGGAAGGTGAAGTCGATCAGCACATCCGAGGCGGCCATCGCCTGCTCCAGGCTGCCGGTAATCGCCACAGCGAGGCGGCCGCAGCCGGCCACCACGCCGGCGTCCTCGCCGAGCAGCTTGTGGGCCGGGTGCTCGACGGCCCCGGCGACGGTCAGCCCGTCGGCCTCGTGGGTCAGGCAGATGATGCGCTGGCCCATGCGGCCGGCGGCGCCGGTGACGGCAACTTTAATCATGAGAGCTCCTGTAGAACGCGACACTTTTCCGCCAACTCGGCGTCAGCCGGCACGAGGTTCATGCTCGACGTAGCGCTGCTGCGCCTGGCCCCTCGCTTGCCTTCCTTGATTTGACGAAAAAATGCGCGCATTCAAGGGCCTTCCAGGGAAGGCCCGCAAAAGGCAAAATTCAAATAAACTAGATGAGCTTGTACCGCTCCAGGATCCCCTTGAGCTTCTCCAGGTTGGCCGGCTGCATCTCCACCAGCGGCAGGCGCACGTTCAGCTGCAGCTTGCCCATCAGGGCGAGGGTGGTCTTGACCGGCACCGGGTTCGACTCGATAAACATGGCGTTGTGGAAGTCCAGAAGGTGCAGGTGCAGCTTGCGGGCGGTGGCGTGGTCGCCGCGGTTGACCGCCTCGACCAGCGCCTTGACCTGCCCCGGGATGGCGTTGGCCGACACCGAAATGACGCCGGTGGCGCCGATGGCCATCATCGGGTAGGTGAGGAAGTCGTCGCCGGAGATCATCTCGATCTTGTCGCCGGCTTTCGCCAGGATCTGGCCGATCTGGGTCATGTCGCCGGAGGCTTCCTTGATGGCGACGATGTTGGGGATCTCGGCGAGGCGCGCGGTGGTGTCGGCGGTCATGTTGACGCCGGTGCGGCCGGGGACGTTGTACAGCACCTGCGGCAGGGCCACGGTCTCGGCCAGCTTCTTGTAGTGCTGGTAGATCCCCTCCTGCGACGGCTTGTTGTAGTAGGGGCAGACCAGCAGCAGGCCGTCGGCGCCCATCTTCTTGGCGTTCTGCGAGAGGTGGATCGCCTCGTCGGTGTTGTTGGCCCCGGTGCCGGCCAGCACCGGCACGCGCTTGGCGACCTGGTCGATGCAGACCTGGATGACCCGGTCGTGCTCGTCGAAGTCGAGCGTGGCGGATTCGCCGGTGGTGCCGCACGGCACGATGACGTCGGTGCCGTTCTCAAGCTGGAACTCGATCAGCTGGCGGTAGGTGTTCTCGTCGAACCGCCCCTGGCTGTCGAACGGCGTGACGATTGCGACCATCGATCCACGGAACATGATGCATCCTCCTCGAGACACTGCGGAATGAGTTGTTATTTGTCGGTCAGTTGCGCCCGCATGCGGGTCTTTCTACGTAGCACAGCGGCCCGGTGTTGTAAAGGCCGTATCCGCGGCCTAGCGCGGCGTGGCGGCACTTTCCGGCGACGAGGCGCTCTCGAGCAGCAGGTCGCCGCTGCGCACCACGGTGGTGACGCGGTAGACGGCCTCGCGCCCGGCCTCGCCGACGAAGTCGGTCAGGCGCGGCTCGCGCAGCGGTTCGGCGTTCAGCGCCAGCGGCAGGTAGACGCCGCCGGCCGGGCGCCGGTAGAGGTTGTAGCCGAGCAGCTGCTGGCCGGCCGGCAGGGCCGCCGGCGGGGTCCAGTCGAGGCGCACCTGGCGCTCGCCGGCGGTGGCCTGCAGGGCGGCGGGGGCCGGCGGCGGCGGCAT
>SRXB01000380.1 GCA_009724975.1 bacterium
ACCCTAGCCTCATGCTCGGCCCTCTTCGCCAAGATAGCGCGTTCCAACGGGGAAAACCTCTCGCGCTTCACCCGTTTTTCCTCGCTTTTTCTGGAGTTCGCCAAGCGCGATTCCGAAAGCTACCGCAAAATGTCCGCTTCCACGGCCAAAAGCGAGTCCGGAGCGCTTCTTAGAGAAGAGCTTTCGCGGGCCGAGGCGGTTTTGGACTTCGTGGAGACGGCGACGACGACCCCAAAGCCACTAAACGCAAAACTCGCTCCGGACCGCGAAGCCGCCTTGGCGCTCTCGCTGGTTTGCGCCAACACCATACTTGAAAATCTGGACAGCAACGTCTGGACCTTCGCCGGAAACGAAACGGAGGCGCTGAGCCTTATAACGAGAATCAACTTCCTGAAGTCGCGGCTGGCGGAGTACAAAGACCGCTTTGAGTACAACGGGGCGGGCCACGGGTGAAAAGGGCTAGAGGAAGGGCGGCGGCTCCTTTTTGCGGTAGGCGACCGCCTGCGCGGTGGCTATGAGGGCTCCGTCGCCCCTTTGGGCGGTTATTTCATATACGCCGGTGCGCGAGGTTGTCGATATTTCCCTCGCCACGGCGCGAATCGAATCCCCCACCCTCGCCGCGGCTACGTAAGTGACGCTCACGTTAAGGGCGTAGGAGGCCGATCCCCTGGTATTGCAGGCCAGCTGAAAGGCCTCGTCCATCAGCGCGAAAATCGCCCCGCCGTGGGCGGTTCCGAAAAGGTTTTTCATCCCTTCCGTCACTGTCATCGAGCAGGCGGCGCTCCCCTCCCCCACTTCAAGGCACTTTATGCCCATCGTTCTGGCGAGCGGCTCGTCCAGGGAGAGGTTTTTCATGGTTTCAAAGGTGGAGTTGAGTGGGTTTTCTGGATCTCTCTGCATAAGGGCCTCACGGAATGTCATTTCCTTATTGGAAAAGAAGCCCTCCCTAATTCAATTCAACGGGCCAGCGGCCCAATTCACAATATTCAAGTCGGGGGAGGCAAAAGGCCCGCTCCCTTTAATCTTTCAGCTTTCGGTCTTGCCGTCCAGCACTTCACGAACCGTCAGGACCAGCTTGTCGAAACGAAAAGGCTTTCTCACCCACCTGTCGGCGGACTTTTCAACCTCGGATTGCTCGGCGACGCTGTCGTCAAAGCCGCTGGATATTATTATCCTGGCCGCAGGGTTGATGCGCTTAATCTCGCCTATTGCGGCAAGCCCGCCCATGCCGGGCATTCCAAGGTCGATGAGGACAAGGTTTATGTTTTCCCACTCTTGCGAGTAAATCTTTATGGCGTCTTCGCCGCAAAGGGCGGTTATCGCCTTGAAGCCCCTGATTTCGAGAAGTTCTTTTGTGGATTGCAGTATTGCGGGCTCGTCGTCGACTACGAGTATGGTTTCGTTGCCTTCGGGAAGCCTGGAAGTGGGCAGGGGCGTTTCGCTTCTTGCGCTTTTGCGCCTCTCGGCGGCTACAGGGAAGAGTATCTCGAAGGTGGTGCCGTCCCCAGGGGAGCTGTGGCAGGAGATCTCGCCGCCGTGGTTTTTTACTATGTTGTAAACGGTGTAGAGGCCGAGGCCGGTGCCTTTCCCGACCTCCTTGGTGGTGAAGAAGGGGTCGAAGATGCGGTCGCGCACTTTCGGGTCGATGCCCGTCCCCTCGTCCTCGACCACCAGCCGCACGAAGGCTGTTTTTTTGCCCCCAGGCCCCTCAAGGAAGATGTTGCCGGTGGAGACGTTTATGGTTCCGCCCTCGGGCATCGCGTCGCGGGCGTTGGTGGCGAGGTTTATTACTATCTGCTCTATCTGGTCGGGCACGCCGTTTATCGGCGAGAGCTCTGGTTCAAGGTTGTTTTCGAGGATTATGTTCTTTGGCAGCGCCTGTTC
>SRXB01000381.1 GCA_009724975.1 bacterium
GCCGTCCCTAAGGGCGTTTTTAACCGCCAGCAAAACCCTCGAAAGCTCGCCTCCGCTGGCTATTTTCGCAAGCCTTCTGGGCTCCTCGCCGGTGTTGGGGGCGAAGAGGAAGAGCGCCTCGTCCGCCCCGTCCGGCCCGGCGGGGGCGGTTTTCAGCTCCACGGTGAAGGCCGAGGTCAGGAACCCCAATGAGACGAGTTCCGCGCTTACCGCCAAGGCAAGAGCCTTCGCCGCGTCCTTTCTGCGGCCTGAAAGGTCGCCAGCCGCCGCCTCAAGGGCCTCTCGGGCTTTTTTGACGGCTAGAGAAGCGCTTTCAAGGGCTATTTCCCTGTTGTCGAGCGCCCAAAGCTGGGATTCGAACTCCTTTAGCTTCTCCAAAAGAGCCGAGACCCCCTTGCCATGCTTTCTCTCAAGCCTTCTTAAAAGCTCAAGCCTCTCCTGCACCGCCTCAAGGCGCTCAGGGTCGGCCTTCACGCTCCGCAGGCGGGAGGAGACCACCATCGCGGCCTCGTTGAGCGGGGCGAAGGCCTCTTCGATTAGAGAGAGGGAACTGGCGGCCTCGGGGTCGTTGGATGCGGCCTTCTCAAGGGCCCGCCTCGCCGCCGAAAGGCCGTCGAGGACGGGAGCCTCGCCGCTTGAAAGGGCCTCATCGGCCGCGCGGTAAAGCTCAAGGAGCTTTTCGGCGTTTGCGAGGATCGAGAGCTCGGCCCAAAGCGCCTCATCCTCCCCTTCGGCGAAGTTCGCCGCCCTTAGCTCCTCGGCCTGAAAGGCCAGAAAGTCGCGTTTGCTCGCCGAATCGGCTTCGAGTCGCTGAAGCTTTCTCAGCTCTTCGGATTTGGCCTCGAAATCGGCGAAAAGGGCGCGGTAGCGCTCAAGCGAGGCCCTGCCCTCTTCATCGAGGGCCGCGTCGAGTATCGAAAGGTGCTTCCCTTCGTCCAGAAGGGCCTGGTGCTGGTGCTGGCTTGAAACTTCCACCAGCTTCGCTCCTATTTCGGCCAGAAGAGAGACCGGAACGGCGGCCCCGTTGACAAAGGCGCGGCTCTTGCCGTCGTCGGAGACGGTGCGGGCGATTATGAGCGACTCTTCCCGCGCTATTCCCGCCCCGTCGAGTATTTCGCCTATCAAAAGAGCGCTTTTGGCCTTCGGCGCGAAGACTCCCTCGACCCGCGCGCCCCTGGCGCCGGAGCGCACCATCTCGCGGCTGGCGCGGTCGCCCAGCAAAAGGGAGAGCGCCTGCAGGAGGATGGATTTGCCAGCCCCCGTCTCGCCGGTGAGGACGTTGAAGCCTCCGGAAAATTCCACGGCGAGGGAATCGACGAGGGCAAGATCCTGAACCTTCAGGGTCTCGATCAATTTTCCCCCTCCGTGCGAAGCCTGTCTCCCCACATGAGCTTTGTGCGAAGGAGCGAGAAGTAGTCCCTGCCCGGGGCGCGCACCAAAAGGACGCTGGAAGCGGAGCGGTGGACGCGAACCATGTCGTTTTGCTCAAGGGCGAGGCCGGATTGCCCGTCAAGGGTTACCACTACCTCTCCGTTCATCTCTTTTAGCCGCACTTCGACCACGCTTTGCGGCCCCAGGATGATGGGGCGGTGGCTCATGGCGTGGGGGCATATGGGCGAAAGGACTATCGCGGGCAGGGCGGGGTGGACTATCGGCCCGCCCGCCGAGAGGCTATAGGCCGTGGAGCCGGTGGGGGTCGATATTATAAGGCCGTCGGCGCGGTAAAGGGTGAGGAAGAGGCCGTCGACCCACACTCCCAGCTCGCTTATTCGCGCCAGCGCACCCTTGCTGAAGACGACATCGTTGAGGACGGTGAAACGCTCTATCACCTCGCCGCCCCTGATTATCTCACCCGCGAGGGTCATGCGCTTCTCGAC
>SRXB01000382.1 GCA_009724975.1 bacterium
CCTCAAGCCCCTCCTCCCTCATCGCCACCTCGACGCCGATGCCGATGTAGGAGCCCTCGATGTAAGATTCCTCGTCCTCAGCGTCTTTGGAGGCCACGTAGCGCGAAAAGGGGTCCAGCCCCATCGCCATCCCCGCTATGGCGTCGCGGATGAGCTTTTTTTGCTCCGGCTCGGTGACGTAGCGCCCTTTTATGGCGTCCACGGCCTCGAAAAAAAGCTCATAATCCGCCATGTTGCGTCCCTGCGCCTTTGCGGGGGGCTTTTGGGCCGCCTCCTGCGGGGCTGCGAAAACATCAACGGCCCCAAAAAAGAGCGCGGAAGCGAAGAGAATTGCCTTAACTATGCAAGGGAGGTTTTTTTTCACTTTTTTCTTCTTTAGCGCGCCCAGACGGGCCTGTAATCGCCATCTTCGCTGAATTTTCGTAAAATCAGCCCCTCGGCCAGCCCGCCGTCGCTCGCCGTGAAGGCATCAAAGCCGTAGCGCTCCATAAGCGCCAGCAATATCGCAATCCCGCCGAGGATAAGCTCCTCGCGCCCGGGCTCTATCGCGCCCAGGGCAAGTATCTCTTCCTTCTCCATGGCGGATAGGCGCGCAAGCCATTCCCTGGCTTCCCTTATGGAGACTTTTGTTCCGCTAAGGCTGCGGCCTTCGGCGATGTCACGCTTTGAGGCTAGAGCCGCAAGGGTCATCGCGGTTCCGGCGGTGGCGACGAGCTCTCCCCCTTCCCAAAGGCGCTTTTCGGGAGGCGGGAACAACTGCGCGATTTCACCTGCGCGCAAAGCCAACTGCGCCGCAATGTCTTTTTTGCCCTTTTCGCCGAGGCGGTTTTGCTCCCAGAAGGTGACTATGCCCGCGGCAACGCTCTCTTCCCAAATAACCTCGCCGCCATTTGAGAATACTATCTCGGTGGAGCCGCCTCCTATGTCGAGGAAGAGGAGATTTTCCTTCTTCGCGGAAAGCAGCGACACCGCCCCCTCGTAGGAGAGCCTCGCCTCCTCCCTGCCCGTTGGTATTAGAGTTTGCGCCCCCAGAATTTCGCGGGCCAGCCTCTCGACCTCGCCAGCGTTATTTGCCATTCTACCGACGGCGGTGAGTACGCAAAAGCGCCTCGCTTCTCCTAGGGTCGCCAAGGCGCGTTCGAATTCGCCAAGGCACTCTTTGGCGCGCCGGAGGGCTTCTTTTGAAACCTCTCCGCTTCGGGCGACCCCTTCGGCGAGGCGCACCACCTTTTGGCGAAGATCGACGAGGCGTATGGCGCCATGCCCCTCTTCTCGGGCGGTCACCATGCGAAAGGTGTTGGAGCCCAGGTCGGCGACGGAGATGAGATCGCTCAAAATTCGCCCGCCGCGAAGGGCTTTTCGCCAGTGAAGACCTCCACCGCCCTTATGGCGCGAAGGATTTTGGGGTCGGAAACGTCTATCATCGCGTGGGTTAGCCCCGCGCCTGCCATCATTGCAAGAAAAATCTCGCCAACAAAGCCCGCGCCGCCGCCAGCGGAGCGGGTTAGGAGGTTTGAGAGCCCCACGACGCTTTTCACCGGCTCGCCGAATATCACAGGCAAAGTTCGCAAAAGCTCCAGGAGGTCGCGGTCGCGCTTTTGCCCGTCCATCCACCCCAACGGAGCCACGAGCGGGTCTATGATTATCTTGTCCAGCGGAATTCCGGCCATGGAGCAACGGCCCACCAGTTCGGTGGCGAGCGCGAGGCGCGAAGCCAGGTCCGGCGGCGGCACAGCTTCCATCAGGAAGACGACTATTTCAAGGCCGTGGTCGGCGGCGACCTTTAGCGCCCCCTCCCTGCCCCCGCCTGCGGCGTAGCCGTTCAGCACAACCTGCCCGTTCCACTTTCTGGCGGCCAGCTCCATGGTGGC
>SRXB01000081.1 GCA_009724975.1 bacterium
GCGGGCATAAGCTACGAGCGCATCGAAAACGACGGAATCCAGTGGCCCTGCCCCGACGAAAGCCACAAGGGAACGGAAATCCTGCACGTGGGCAAGTTCACCAGGGGCAAGGGAGCCTTCAGCGCAGTCTCCTTCTCGGCCCCCGCCGAGGTCCCTGACGAAAAATACCCATTCATCATGACCACGGGCCGCGAGCAGGCGCACTACCACTCCGGTTCGATGACCAGAAACTCAAGAAAACTGAGCGAAGTCTTCAACGAAGGCGGCCTTGAGATGAACCCCGCCGACGCGAAGGCCCTCGGGGTCGCCACCGGAGAAACCGTGGCGGTCGCTTCGCGCAGGGGCGAGATAACCGTAAAGGTCAGGGTGACCGACAACATAGGCAAAGGCAAAGTATTCATGACCTTCCATTACAGCGAGTCGCCGGTCAACGTCCTGACCAACACCGCTTACTGCCCGACGGCCAAGATACCTGAACTTAAGGTAACCGCCGTCGCCATCCGCAAGGTTTAAGGAGGGCTTCGATGGAATTCGTCATCATAAGCCTGATTAAAGTAGTGGCGGTCTTCGCGGTGCTCCTCGGCTGCGTCGCCTACACCACCCTTCTGGAGCGCAAGCTCCTTGGCTGGATCCAGCTTCGCCACGGCCCCAACCGCGTTGGTCCGTGGGGGCTTTTGCAGCCGCTGGCCGACGGCCTTAAGTTCTTCTTCAAGGAAGACGTGGTCCCCGGCAACGTAGACAAGGCAGTCTTCATCCTTGCGCCGGTGATAGCCCTCGTGCCAGCGGTGCTGGTGGTGGGGGCGATACCCTTCGGCGACTCTGTGGAGATAGCCGGAAGGACGATAAGGCTCGCCATCTCCGACGTCAACGTCGGCATCCTCTACATCGTCGGCCTCGCGGGAATAAGCGCCTACGGCCCGATGCTGGGCGGCTGGGCCTCAAGAAACCGCTTCGGCCTCCTCGGCGCGATGCGCTCCGCAGCCCAGGGCATAAGCTACGAACTGGCGATGGGGCTCACCCTCGTGAGCGTGATACTGGTGACCGGCTCGATGTCGCTCACCAAGATAGTCCACTACCAGACCGACGTCTGGCTGGTCTTCAAGCAGCCGGTGGCCTTCGTGCTTCTGATCATCTGCGGCCTGGCCGAGATAAACCGCACCCCCTTCGACATGCCCGAGGCGGAATCGGAACTGGCCTGCGGCTTCAACATCGAGTACTCCTCGATGAAATTCGCCCTCTTCTTCATGGCCGAATACGCCCACATGATCTCGCTGGCCGCGATAATAACCTGCCTCTTCCTCGGCGGGTGGAACCTCCCCTTCGGCATCGAGATACCCTTCATACCCAAGATACTGATCTTCATGGGCAAGCTCTTCTCGCTCGTCGCCTTCTTCATCTGGGAGCGCGGCACCTTCCCGCGCCTTCGCTACGACCAGATAATGGCGCTGGGGTGGAAGTGGATGATGCCCATAGCGATAATCAACCTTCTCGTGACGGCCTTTGTGTGCCTCTTTACGGCTTAAGGCGAAAGGAGACAGCGCGATGAAGGCGATAATCGACACTTTCATACCCCTCCTGAAGGGTCTTGGCACCACCTTCGGGTACATCTTCAAAAAGAAGATAACCTACCAGTACCCCGAGCAGAAGAGAGAGGTCTCGCCCCGCTGGCGCGGCCTTCACAGGCTCAAGACGGAAAACGGCAGGATAAAATGCGTAGCCTGCGGCCTTTGCGAGGCGGTCTGCCCCGCCGGAGTCATCCAGGTCGAACGCAGGGAAACCGCCGACGGGCGCTCCTTTCCCCTCCGTTTCGACGTGGAGGTCACAAGGTGCATCTTCTGCGGCTACTGTCAGGAAGCCTGCCCCAAGGACGCAATCGAACTTAGCCGCAACTACGAATTCACCGAATACAAGCGCCAGGATTTCCACATGACCCGCGATCAGCTGGCCAAAGGCGGAGAGTAAGCCATGATGGTGATTTTTTACATATGCGCGTTTCTCGCCGTGCTCTCCTCGCTCGGCATGCTAATCGCCCGCCACCCGCTCCACTCGGCCCTTTGCATGATAGGCACGATGGTGAGCCTCGCGGTCATCTTCCTCCTCAACCACGCCGATTTCATAGCGGTGCTGCAAATAGCGGTGTACGCGGGCGCGGTGATGATGCTGATGATCTTCGTGGTCTTCCTGGTGGACGCCAAAAGCAAGCAAAGCCCCGTCCGCTTCGGCTCCTTCAAGGGAATAGGCATAGTGATGGGCGGCATAATAGTGGCCACCCTCGCAGCCTTCACCGGAAAGCCCCTCCTCGCCAGCGGCGATATGACCGAGGCGGCCCTTTTGAAGCAGGGAAGCGTGGAATTTTTGGCCGACAAGCTCTTCGGACAATACCTGCTGCCTTTCGAGGCGGCCTCCATACTCCTTCTCGTGGGCCTCGTGGGCGCGGTCGCCCTGGCCAAGAAGAAGCTCTAGGAAGGGAGAGAATTAAAGATGATACCTTTCGAACAGGCGATGCTCCTTTCCGCGATACTTTTTTCCATCGGCGCGGTGGGGCTCTTCATAAGGCGGAACATACTGGTGATGATGATGTGCGTGGAGCTGATGCTCAACGCCGTCAACCTCGCCTTCGTCTCCGCTTCCGACCACCTCGACTCGGCGGAGGGGCTGATGTACGTCTTCTTCGTCATTACCGTCGCGGCGGCTGAAGCCGCAGTCGGCCTGGCCATCGTCGTGAACCTTTTCAGGTACCGCAACACGGTGCAGGCCGAGGAGATCAACCTTTTAAAGGGTTGATGCCAAGGGACGGAGGAAATTGAAAAATGGTTGAATACATCTGGCTCATACCCTTCTTCCCCATGCTGGGGGCGATAATAAACGGCGTCTTCGGGCGGCGTTTCGGCCACGGGACCGTCAACGCGGTCGCCTGCGGCTCGATATTCCTCTCCTTCCTCGTATCGGTGGGCGCCTTCATCGGCCTTCTGGGCATGGACCCCTCCCACCGCTTCCACGAGCAGGTCCTCTTCACCTGGATATCCGCCGGTTCGACCAAAATCGACCTCGGCTACCTCATCGACCCCCTAAGCTCGGTGATGACGCTGATAGTTACGGGCGTGGGCTTTCTCATCCACGTCTACTCCACCGGCTACATGCACCACGACAAGGGCTACACGAGGTTCTTCACCTACCTGAACCTCTTTTGCTTCGCCATGCTCACCCTGGTGCTGGGCAACTCCTTCCTCGTCCTCTTCGTGGGCTGGGAGGGGGTAGGCCTCTGCTCCTACCTCCTCATCGGCTTTTGGTTCGACGACATGCAAAAGGCCGTCGCCGGCATGAAGGCCTTCGTGGTCAACCGCATAGGCGACTTCGGCTTCCTCATCGCGATGTTCCTCATCTTCAAGGAATTCGGGACCCTCAACTTCCGTGAAGTCATGGGGCAGGCCCCCCACGTCCTCCTCTTCGGAGGGGCGATGGTGACGGCCATATGCCTCCTCCTCTTCGTCGGCGCAACCGGCAAGTCGGCGCAGATTCCCCTATACGTCTGGCTTCCCGACGCGATGGCGGGCCCGACCCCCGTCTCCGCCCTCATACACGCCGCCACGATGGTCACGGCTGGCGTCTACATGATAGGCCGCTGCAACATAATGTTCTCAATGGCTCCCGTCGCCATGGGCACCGTCGCCACCGTCGGCGCGCTCACCGCGCTCTTCGCCGGAACGATAGCCGTCACCCAGAACGACATCAAAAAGGTGCTGGCCTACTCGACCGTCAGCCAGCTGGGCTACATGTTCCTCTCGATGGGCGTGGGCGCCTACGTCGCGGGCATCTTCCACCTGATGACCCACGCCTTCTTCAAGGCCTGCCTCTTTCTTGGCTCCGGCTCGGTCATCCACGGCATGCACGACGAGCAGGACATGCGCAAGATGGGCAACCTGCGCCACCACATGCCCCACACCTACCGAACCTTCCTCATCGCCACCATAGCCATCGCGGGCATACCCCCGCTGGCCGGCTTCTTCTCCAAGGACGAGATACTTTGGATGGCGTTCTCAAGGGGCTTCACCTTCCAGTGGTTCCTTGGCTTTCTGGCCGCGGGCATAACGGCCTTCTACATGTTCCGCCTCGTCTTCATGACCTTCTTCGGCAAGGAGAAGTTCGACCACCACCACGTCCACCCGCATGAATCGCCCGCCTCGATGTACCTGCCCCTTTACGTCCTCGCCGGTCTCTCCATAGTCGGCGGCTGGCTGGGAATACCCGAGGCGCTCGGCGGCTCCAACCTCTTCCACCACTGGCTAGCGCCCGTCCTCGATTCCAGCTCCTCCAACGAGGCGGTCAAGCACGCCGCCGCGATGGTGGGCAGCGGAGGGCTCGGCGTCGCCTCGGCCTACGCTTCTGGCGGCGCTAACGCCGCCGCTGCCGGAGGACACGACGCGATAGAATACGTCCTCATGGCCGCAAGCGTGGGCTACGCCCTTTGCGGCATAACGGTCGCGCTCTACCTCTACGTCAAGCGCCCCGACATCCCCGGCAAGATAGCCGCCTCCTTCAAGGGAACCTACAACCTCCTCTACAACAAGTACTTCGTCGACGAGATCTACGGCGCGGTCTTCGTGGACGGTTGCGTAGCCCTCGCCAACCACTTCTGGAAATTCTGGGACGTGGTCGTAATCGACGGCCTCGTCAACGGCATGGCCTCGGGGGTGAGGGGAGTGGGCGCGGTCTTCGCCAAATTCCAGAACGGACAGGTGCAGGCCTATGCCCTTTCCATTGCCGCCGGCGCGGTGGCCCTTGCGCTTTTAGTAGCTGCCTTCTAAGCGGGGAGAGAGAGAAACATGCTTACACTTCTGGCCTTCCTGCCGCTTCTGGGAGCGATAATAGTGCTCCTCATGAAAAAAGAGTCCGTCGGGCTCATAAGGGGCTTCACCCTCGCGGTTGTCAGCCTCAACTTCCTTGCGAGCCTGCCGCTGCTCTTTGGCTTTGACTCAGCCCAAACCGGTATGCAGTTCGTCGAGAAAATGGCGTGGATACCCTCCATCGGCGTCGATTACCACGTCGGCGTCGACGGCATCAGCCTCTGGCTGGTGATGCTCACCACCTTCCTCTCGGTTATCTGCATCCTCTCCTCCCTCACCGTCGAAAAGAAGGTGAAGGAATACATGTTCTTCTTCCTCATCCTCGAAACGGGGATGATAGGCGCGCTCGTAAGCCTCGACCTCTTCCTCTTCTACATCTTCTGGGAGGCGATGCTCATCCCCATGTACTTCCTCATCGGCGTGTGGGGAGGCAAAGAGCGCATCTACGCGGCGGTGAAGTTCTTCATCTTCACCATGGTCGGCTCCCTGCTCATGCTGGTCGCGATAATCGCCCTTTACTACATGAACATAAGGGCCGGAAACCCCGCCTCCTTCAACATACTTGAGCTCTACAAGCTCCCGATAGCCCCCAGCGTGCAGATGATAATGTTCATGGCCTTCGCGCTGGCCTTCGCCATCAAGGTGCCGATGTGGCCGGTCCACACCTGGCTCCCCGACGCCCACACCCAGGCCCCCACCGCGGGCTCTGTCATACTGGCGGGCGTCCTTCTGAAAATGGGTTGCTACGGCTACCTGCGCTTCGCCATGCCCCTTTTCCCCAACGCTACAAAGGCCGCCGTCCCCTTCATGATGGCGATAGCGGTGATAGGGATAATCTACGGGGCGCTCGTTGCGATGGTCCAAAAGGACGTCAAGAAACTCGTAGCCTACTCCTCCGTCTCACACCTGGGCTACGTCATGCTCGGCATCTTCGCCCTTAATTCGCAGGGCGTAGTCGGCGGCCTTTACCAGTCGCTAAACCACGGCATCTCCACAGGCGCGCTCTTCCTCCTCGTCGGGGTAATCTACGAGCGCCGCCACACCCGCATGATAGAGGACTTCGGCGGCCTGGCCCGCCCCATGCCCAACTATGCCGCCGTCTTCATGGTCATCACCATGAGCTCCATCGGCCTTCCGGGGCTAAACGGCTTCGTCGGCGAATACCTCATTATGCTCGGCACCTTCCTCTCCTCGCCCGTAGCCGCCACCTTCGCCGCCTCGGGCGTCATACTCGCGGCTGGCTACATGCTCTGGATGTACCGCAGGGTCTTCTTCGGCGAGATGAAACACGAGGAAAACCGCGAACTGAAAGACTTAAATGGCCTCGAATGGGCCTACCTCGTGCCGATGCTCATCTTCGCCTTCTGGATGGGCATCTACCCGGCCACCTTCACCTCCAAGATGGAGCCCACGATAAACGCGTGGCTCAAACAGGTTGAAGACCGCCGCATCTCCTGCCAGGAACTCACCTCCGACAACCCGATGGCCTCGCTCTTTTCGGGTTTTGACGGGCCAAGAAAGTAACGTGAGGTAGACCAGATGAATTTCCAAATGTCTGACCTTTCGCTGATAATGCCGGAGATAGTAATCCTCTCCACGGCCCTTCTGGTGCTGCTGGTGGAGGCTTTCCGGCCCGGCGTGGACCGCAGCGACACCACCTGGCTCTCGGTGCTGGGGATACTCGTCGCGGGCGGCATAGCCCTAACCCAGTTCGGCCCGCTGAAGATAGGTTTTTCGGGAATGATAGCCCAGTCGGGCTTCACCGCCTTCCTCAAACTAATCTTCACCGTCGTCGGCCTCCTCTCCATCCTCATCGCCGACGGCTTTTTCCGCGACGAGGGGCACCAGCACGGCGAATACCACGCCCTGACGCTCATGTCGCTCTCCGGCATGATGCTCATGTCCAGCGCCAACCACCTGCTCATGGTCTTTTTGGGCCTTGAGACGATGTCCATCGCCATCTACGCCCTCGCAGGCTACATGCGCGACAAGGCGGGAACCGAATCGAGCTTCAAATACTTCATCCTCGGCGGCGCCTCCTCCGCCTTCATGCTCTACGGCATAGCGCTGGTCTACGCCTCCGCCGGAACGACCCAGCTGGACCTTCTCGCCCAGCATTTCCTCAACAAGGGAGGAATAACCTCCTCCCCGATGGCCCTTGCGGGAATCGGCCTCATCGCCGGCGGCTTCGCCTTCAAGGTCGCGGCCTTCCCCTTCCACGTCTGGACACCCGACGTCTACCAGGGCGCCCCCACCCCCGTCACCGCTTTCATGGCCACCGGCGTAAAAGCCGCCGCCTTCGCCGCCTTCTTCAAAGTCTTCATGACCGCCTTCCCCATCGCCGCCCCCAACTGGACCGGCGCGCTGTGGGTCATAGCGATACTGACGATGACGGTCGGCAACCTCTCCGCCCTAGTGCAAAAAGACGTAAAGAGAATGCTCGCCTACTCCTCCATCGCCCACGCCGGATATCTGCTGGTGGCGATGGTCACGGCCACCGCCGAGGCGGGGACCGGCATGCTCTTCTACCTCATCTCCTACGCCTTCATGAACATCGGCGCGTTCGCCTGCGTGATAATGCTCGGCGAAAAGGGCAAGGAGCGCACCAACCTCGACGACTACGCCGGAATAGGCTTCAAAAAGCCCCTTCTGGGAGCGGCGCTCACCGTCTTCATGTTCTCGATGGCGGGAATACCGCCCACCGCGGGCTTCATCGGCAAATTCCTCATCTTCAAGGCCGCCGTCAACGAAGGCTACATCTGGCTCGCCGTCCTCGGCGTGCTGAATTCCGCCGCGTCGGTCTATTATTACCTTCGCGTCCTCGTCTACATGTACTTCAAGGAAGCCGAGGGCCACAGCGGCAACCTTAGGGTCAACACCCTCTCCGCCTTCGCCACCGCCCTCGCGGTCGCGGCCATACTGGTCTTCGGCATGCTGCCCGGAACCCTGGTCGATCTGGCCAAGGCCGCCGCACTGAATTTCTAAATCTGACCGACCAGACAAAAAAGGCCTCCCGCAGGGGAGGCCTTTTTTTATTCGCGCCGAGGCAAAATCAATAGGCCGCCAAAAGCCTGAAATAAGCCCCGGACTCGCCACCCTCGTCAAGGCCGCCGGCGTACCCAATCGCGAAAGTTATCGGCAGCTTGTACCCCAAAACCGTCTCAATCCTCGCCTCGCCGCCCACTCCTCTTCGCCACTGGCCGTCGCCGCCCTCTAAGACCCGGCCCGCGTCGTAAAAAAACGCGCCGTAAAGCCTGTCGAGGTAAAGGGGGAGGTCAAACCTGCCGCGATAGAGGCGGTAGAGGGGGAAGAGAAGCTCGCCGCTGCCCGCGAAGACCTTTTCGCCGCCGTCGAC
>SRXB01000082.1 GCA_009724975.1 bacterium
GCGCTGATTGTTAAAATGAAAGAGGCGGGAATAAAACTTCAGATAACGCTCTCGACGATGGCGGGGGCGATGAACCGACACGCCTTCGGCTTTTTCGCATCGCTCGGCCCAAAGCGCGCCGTACTTCCACGGCATCTAACAATATCCGAGAGCGCCGAAATAGCCGCGGCCTTCCCCGAAATCGGCTTTGAGGCCTTCGTAATGGTGGGCAAATGCCCCAACGAGGAGGCCCATTGCTCCTTCCAGCACACCGCGCCGGACAAGCGCTGGCCCTGCGAGATAGAACAGGTTGCCCAAGGGCCTCCAACACCGCTTCGAAGAAGATTTTCTCGGTGGAGCGGTTGCGACAGACGCGCCGCCTGCGGCCTTTGCGCCCTGCAAGCGCTTTTAAAGGCGAATATAAGGATTTTGAAGCTGGTGGGAAGGGGCGGGCCGACTGCGGGCAAGGTGGCCAACGTGAAGCTGGTTAAAAAATTCGCCGAGAATCCCGCCCTTGGCCGAAAAGAGGCGCTTTTGGCCTACGAGGAGCGCTTCGGGCGGCCCTGCGACCCCCTCATATGCTACTACCCCGAACTTCACCCCGAATTTAGCCCTTAACTCCGCTCACTTTTCCTAAGGTCGGGGCGTTCGAGGCCGCGCCACTCAAGGCAGGGCTCGATAAGGCCGACCATTTCCCCTCGGTGGTTTTTAAGGTGCGTCCTGCGGTAGCCCTCAAGCGCATTGGCAGCCTCTTCGGTGAGCGAGCCGCATTTTACGAGCACCTCGACAACTGCCGGAGGCAGCGCCCTCATCGAGCCGTCCTCTATCTTGAAGGCTACACCCATCCCGGCGTCCAGCAAAGATATCCCGTAGGAGCCTTCCGAGCCTGTCTTGGCGAGGATTTTCCCTCCGGCGGCCCGCATGGCGTCGGTGCAGATGCGCTCGTCGCCCGCGATCATCTCCGGGTGCGCGGCGCAGGCTTTTGTTATCGTTTTTATGGCTTCGGCGCGCTCCTGGGAAATGGCGGAATCGCCCTCTGGCCAGGAAAGGCGGGCATAGCCGCGCGCAACGGCGCGAAGGGGGGCGCAAAATACCAGAACGCCGCAACCGTCCAGCCCTTGGGCCAGATCATCGGGTTTCATACCCAGCATCTCGGCCACAAAGCGCTTCACTAGCTGTTGAACGGGGTGCGAGCCGCTGACGTAGCCCTTTGGGCTCCACCCGCGATGGACGCAGAGGGCCAGCATGGCGGCGTGTTTGCCCGCGCAGTTGTTGTGTATCTGGCGCGGCTTTTCGCCTGCGGCGGCAAGGGCTTTGGCGGTGGGTCGATGGCTCGGCGGGTGTATTCCGCAATCGAGGAAGGATTCGTCAAGGCCGATTTTGGCGAGAATGGAGGAGACGGCCCTTACGTGGAAATCCTGCCCCGAGAGGGAGCCGCACATAACCGCAATCTCCTCGCCGGTGAAACCGTATTTCGACGCCAGCCCTTCCTCGACCACGGGAACCACCTGGAAAGGCTTGGCGGCGGAGCGAAGGAAGGTGGGGAAATCGGGGTCGCCGAGGTGGTCCAGAAGAGCGCCGTCGGGCCGCGCCACCGCAAGGTGGCCCCTGTGGAGGCTCTCAAGGTGGCCGCCTCGCGTTGCTTTCACCATCGGCGCGGGCGTTTTCATTTCAGGCGCCCCTATTCGCCAAGGACGGTTATGATGCAGCGCCTGCTGCGCGGGCCGTCGAACTCGCCGAAGTATATGCCTTGCCACTTGCCCATCGCCAGCTTGCCGCCGGTGACCGGCACCGTTACGCTGGAGCCAAGAAGCATCGCCTTCACGTGGGCATCGGAGTTTCCCTCGGAGTGGAGGAAGGGGAAATCGGCGGGGACCAGTTTTCCCAGGTAATTCAAAAGGTCTTTTGCGACATCCGGATCGGCGTTTTCATTTATGGTGATTCCCGCCGTGGTGTGGGGCGCGTAGACGAGGCAGATACCCTCGTTTACGCCGGACTGGGCAACCGTTTCTGCCACTTTCCCGGTTATGTCGACAAGACTTTCACGAACCTTAGTTGATATTGTGAGAGTTCTCATGTTCTCCGGTTTTCTATAAAGTTGACTGCGAGTCAGGAGATAAAGCTAGCATATTCCACGACCGATATCCTCAACTAAGTGAGGTCGCGCGGGAAAAATCACTCGCCGTTTTATTTCGTTCTCCTTGACTTTTTGAGGTATCGTCAAGTATTTAGTTGCTCTCGCATTGCAAAATATATTTCTTCACCGCTTTCCCCGCAAGGGGCCTTGAAGGGAGTTTAAATGTATACGATTACCGACGTAGTCGCCCGCGAAATAATGGATTCGCGCGGCAACCCCACCGTTGAGGCCGACGTTTACCTTACCTCCGGCGTAATGGGCCGCGCCGCGGTACCCTCCGGCGCCTCCACCGGCGAGCACGAGGCGGTAGAGCTTCGCGACGGCGACAACTCCCGCTACCTGGGCAAGGGAGTCACGAAGGCGGTGGAAAACGTAAACACCGTCATCGCCTCCGAACTCATTGGCATGGACGTGCGCGAGCAGATCGAGATAGACGAACTTCTCATCTCGCTCGACGGCACCCCCAACAAGGCCAACCTCGGCGCCAACGCCATCCTCGGCGTCTCGCTGGCCGCCGCAAGGGCCGCCGCAAGCGCCTGCGAACTTCCCCTTTACCGCTACATCGGCGGGGCGCAGGCGAGCCTTTTGCCCGTGCCGATGATGAATATCCTAAACGGCGGCGCGCACGCCGACAACAACGTGGACATCCAGGAGTTCATGGTCGCCCCCGTGGGCGCTCCCACCTTCACCGAAGCCCTTCGCATGGGGGCCGAGGTCTACCACAGCCTCAAAAAGACCCTTAAGGACAAAAAGCTCGCCACCGCCGTCGGCGACGAGGGCGGCTTCGCCCCCAACCTCGAATCGAACGAAAAGGCCCTTGAGGTCATCATCGAGGCGATTGAAAAGGCGGGCTACAAGCCCGGCGTCGACATCCTCATCTCCCTCGACGCCGCCTCCAGCGAGTTTTACAAGGACGGCCTCTACACCCTCGCCGCCGAGGGCAAGTCGATGACCAGCGCCGACCTGGTGAAATACTACGAAAGCCTCTGCCTCAAATACCCGATCTACTCCATAGAGGACGGCTTCGACCAGGACGACTGGGCCGGCTGGAAGCTGATGACCGAGACTTTGGGCAGGAAGATACAGATTGTCGGCGACGACCTCTTCGTCACCAACGTCGAGCGCCTCTCCCAGGGCATCGAAAAGGGCATCGCCAACTCCATACTCGTAAAGGTCAACCAGATAGGGACCCTGACCGAGACCCTGCGCTCCATCCAGATGGCCCACCGCGCGGGCTACACCACCGTAATCTCGCACCGCTCAGGCGAAACGGAAGATTCAACCATCGCCGACATCTCGGTGGCGGTCAACGCGGGGCAGATAAAGACCGGCGCGCCCTGCCGCTCGGACCGCATAGCAAAGTACAACCAGCTTCTTAGGATAGAGGAGCAGCTCGCCGGAGCCTGCGGCTACAACGGCGCGGCTCTCGCGGCCTCCCGCAAATAACAACGAAATTCAGGAGAAAAACCATGTCAATCCAGCAGACTCTCGCCATGATAAAGCCCGACGCCACGGCGAGGAACATTACCGGCAAAATCATAGCCCGCATCGAGGAAGAGGGCTTTCGCATCGTCGCCATGAGAAAGCTCAAGCTTTCAAAAGAGATGGCCGAGGCTTTCTACGCCGTCCACAAAGAGCGCCCCTTCTACGGCGACCTCACCGCCTTCATGTCCTCCGGCCCCATCGTGGCCCTCTGCCTTGAGCGCGAGGACGCCATCGCCAAGTGGCGCGAGGTCATGGGCGCGACCAACCCCGAGAAGGCCGCCGAAGGCACCATAAGAAAGCTCTTTGCCCTGGACATGGAGAAAAACTCGGTCCACGGCTCCGACGCCCCCGAGACCGCCGCCGTGGAGAAGGCCTTCTTCTTCAACGGCATCGACTTCCTCTAAAAACAGGCTTTCCGCAATAAAAAAGCCCGTCGCAAGACGGGCTTTTTCGCTTTTGTGGCAGGTGCTTACTTGCCGGGCATTCCCATGGGCATGTTGTCCATGCCCATCGGCATGCCGCGCGGCATTTCGGGCATCATCGGGGGCCTGTCGGAGATTATGGGGGTTTCAGTTATCTCGGAAACTCCGTCTTGCCCGTGTTTCTGGAGGGTCATCACCGCGTCTTCGCTCTCGGAGACCACTATGCCGAAGGGGGGGACGGCTTCGCTGAAAAGGTAGGTGGCGAAGATCTTGCCCGCGGAGGAGACTATCTGTTTTTCCGAGCACTTGAAGGTTCCGGCCGGGACTTTTGCCTCCTTTTCGCCAAGATCCTTCAGGGAGATGTCCCTGGCGTCTTCCGGCACGCCGCTGCGCTTCTGGAACATGTTCACCGCCATCTTGCGACCCATTTTGACGAAATCCACCGGCATCTCGCGGGCAGGGGTCGAGCCGCTTTTCATGATGAGGCGCTTGATGTTGGCGGGGTCGTTCGGGTCGCCGACGACCAGCATCTTTATGATGTTGGAGGAGCCTTCCTCGGTGTTTTTCACTTCGTACCAAAACTCGTTGTCCGGCAAAACGTCCACCACCGTCATCTTCATGGCGGATTTTTTCTGCGTGGATTTTTCAAGTATCTCGTACTCGGCCCACGCGCCCTTGGCGTGGATGAAAGAGCCGAAAAATTTGGGTATTCCGCCCGTCTGGTCTGCGCACCTCGCCGAAACAGCCGCCACGAGGGTTGCCAAAAAGAGGGCGGAGAGGATAGTTGTGATTTTTTTCATGCGCGTTTCCTCCTTTTTGGATATGTTGAACAAATTGTTTATAGCACCTAATAATGGCTGCACAACCCGCCAATCGAAGGACATCGTATTTTATGGGAACCATGCGGATAATCGCCGGAAAATACAGGGGAAAAGCCCTGAAAACGCCCACCGGCCAGGAGACGAGGCCTCTACTTAGCCGCCTTCGCAAGAGCTTAGTCGATATTCTCAGGCCCCGCCTTGCGGGGGCTAGGGTCCTTGAACTTTTCGGCGGCAGCGGGGCCGTCTCCTTCGAGCTTTTGTCCGGCGGCGCGAAAGAAGCGCTCATAATCGAGCTTTCACCCCATTCCGCAAGGGCGATTCGGGAAAACGCCGCCGCCCTTGGAGCCGACGCAAGGGTTATGGAGGGAGACTGCCTCAAGGCCCTGCCGAGGATTTTTGCCGCGGGCGAGCGTTTCGACATCGTTATAGTAGCGCCTCCTTACGGCAAAAACCTCCAGCATGAGGCGATGGAGCTTCTGACCCAGAATTTCCTCCTGGCCGAAGGGGGACTGGTGATAGTCCAGCGCGAGGGTGCCGAGCCCTTCTGGGAGGCCAAGGCGCCTTTCGTCCACCTGCGCACCCGCGAATACGGGCGCACCGTCTTCGACTTTTACAAAGAAGAGTGAGAAGTCTTTGAAAGAGCTCCTTTTGAAGGCGAAAAAGGCGGTGAGGGGAGGGGAGACGCTGGAAAACTGGTGGTTTTTCATCTCCGAGGGCTTTGTAATGGCAAGCGGGGGAGGGGAGCCCCCTTCCCTGCCGGAAAAAACTCCGAAAATCGAGGCAGACCTTGTAAGCGAGCCTCTTTTAGACGCCCACGTTCACCTCTTTCTCTCCGGCTCCTTCGATTCTTCAGAAAGGGAGCTGACGGCGGCGCTTTCGCGGGAAGAGGCGCTTGCCCGAATAATGAAGATTCTTGAGGATTACAAAAAGGCGGGGATTTGGGCGGTGCGCGACGGAGGTGACCCCCAAGGGCTTGCCCTTGAGGCCTCGGCGCTTGCATCAGAAAATCCGGAGAGGTACGCAAGGGTATTCCCATCTGCGGGCCCGTTCTACAAAAGAGGGTTTTACGGCTCCTTTCTCGGCCACGCGGTTGACGACCCCAGCGAGGCGCTTCCACTGATAGAAAAAATGGCCGCAAGGGGAGCTACCCAGATAAAGGTCATCGCCACCGGACTCAACAGCCTTCAAAAGGCGGGCGAGACGGGGCCCAATCCCTTTAGCGCCTCCGAAATGGAGCTTTGGCGGGAGATTTCCCTCAAATCGGGCCTTCCGCTGATGATGCACGCCAACGGCCCCCTTCAGGTACCGCTCGTGGCGTCGCCCCTGACCGTGGAACACGGCTTCTGGATGGAGGAGGGGGACGAAAAGCGGCTCAGGGAGTCGGGAGCCGCCTTCACTCCCACCACGGTTGCGTGGTCCTCCCTACTTCGCCACCCGTCTCTCACCGAGGAGCAAAAAAGCGTGGTCGCCAAGACCGCCGCGCGCCACGAGGAGGAGACGAGGCTTTGCATCGAAGCCGGAGTGCCGGTTTTGGCTGGAAGCGACGCAGGAACCCCGGGCGTCTCCCATGTGGAGGGGTTTTTCCGCGAGGCGGAGGCTCTTATGAAGCTGGGACTTTCGTTTGGAGAGATGCTGGCCGGCCAAAAGATAATCGCCCCTGAATTTACATGCCTTCGGGACGGTAAGGAAGCGGGGTTTGTCGTCATCGAAAAGGGCGGGAATAATCTTACGTACTACTTTAACAAATTAACGACAACTATTTGGAATAACGATGAAAGAAGCTGAATTTAAAAAGTGGTGGGCAACCGAGAAGGCGCCGGAGCTGAACCTTAAATACGCCCCTAAAATTCTTGCCCAGGCCTCCACGCTGGCCCAATTTATGGCCGCGGGAAAAGGGCCTCTCGACCGAGCCGTCTCGGAGTACCAGCGAGAAAACAAGATGGGCAAAAATGACCGCGCCATCCTCGGCTACGGCGTTTACGGCTTTGCCCGCAACCGCGCCTGCCTGAAAAGATTTTTCGATGCCGAGGAGCTTTTGGTGGCCGGCTTTCTGGATCATTTCGAGCGTGGTTCGATTGACGTTTCCGGCATATTCGGCAGGAACTTGCCAGGTAAATTTAAGAATCTGGATGAAGCCAGGGGCAAGTGGATTGAGACCCTTTCGGCGCATCATGATTCGCCGCCTTCCATGCTCGACGAAAAGGGCCGAACCGCCTTTTCCTTCCTCTTTTCCGTTCCCGAGTTCTGGCTTAAGGCGGGGCCATGGGATACGGTCGGCGAAGCCGTTAGGGAGCTTTGCGCAGGCAGGAGGAGGCAGTCTCCGCACCTTCGGGCCAACACCCTTAAAACAACCGTAGATGAGGTGAGATCAAATCTGGAAAGGTTTGGATTATCAATAACCAATCTTGCAATATCAAATATGGGGCTTAAGGTTGACACCCCACTCTCCCTCGCCTCTTCCGACCTCTTTCGCGAAGGGATGTTCGAGTTGCAGGACGAGGGAAGCCAGCTCATCTCCCTTGCCTGCGAGCCCAAAGCCGGAGAGAAGATTCTGGACCTCTGCGCGGGCGGCTCCGGCAAGGCCCTTGCGATAGCGGCCATAACTGAAAATCAAGCTAACATAACAAGTTACGATAAATACCTTAGAAGGCTTCTTAATGGCGTCGAACGCATAGAACGGGCGGGAGCCAAGGTGGAAATAGCCCAGACATTTAACGAAGTCGTCGAAAAAATCCCCTTCGATACCGTCCTGGTCGACGCGCCATGCTCCTCGACTGGAACGATGAGGCGAAACCCCGACGTCTGCTGGCGGGTGCAGGAGCAGGATATAGCCTCCTTCGCCGCCATTCAGGGCGAACTCCTCACAAGGGCCGCGCTTTTGGTCCGCAAGGGCGGGAAGGTGGTCTATTCCACCTGCAGCCTGATGAAGGGCGAGAATTACGCCGTGGTGGAGAAATTTCTCTCTGAAAACAAAGAGTTCTCGCCGATTTCCTTCAAGGCTGGCGGTTTTTCTTCCGACTCCGGCGTCTCACGCTTGCCGATGACGCTTGAGGGGTATGAAGGGGATGGATACTTCATCGCGGTTCTACGTCGTAACGATGCTAGTATGTAGGAAGGGAAATATACATTTTAAGTCATATAAGCCTCAATGATACCACACCATATGAATAGATAATTAAGTTAACATAATATATCTTATCAGACATTAGCTCTCGATGAAGTCCATTCGCCGTCTTGACCCCCCTGACCCAAATCGCCTCACCGCCACTGCCTTGCTCCATGCACTTAACTTCTCTGCCGGAACGCGGGCGTTTTCAG